>JBMTKL010000070.1:0-4303 GCA_049439405.1 Acholeplasmataceae bacterium
CCTTGACATGAAGTACTTCTATTTTATACGTGTCATCTTCAAAGGTTTCTATACGTTCAAACCCTTCTGAAGAAAATCTAACAAAGTCATCAATCAGACCTGTCTCAGAAACTTTATTGGCAATCTCCATATAAGCCTCATTCGTCTTTAAATTAGATATTTCAATGACGGTTATAAAATATATAAATATACCTATTGCGATACTAATAAAGACATAAAAAAACATGGTTTTTTTCATTTTACAACACCTTTTTTGTTATAGAGTTGTCTTGCATTTCCTAAACAGGTAACATGGCCATCCTCAACAAACAATGCACCATCATCTGGTATCGCATAAATGTTTTGAGGATATTCTCTAAATACTTTTTTCACGGCTTTTTTTTGTTGAATTCTACGTCTGTAATGAACAATATAGTCAAATCCTTCAATATATCCTAATCCATGGAAATATGAGAACTTAAAATACTCATGATCTTTATAGATGTGTGTTTGTTTCGCTTGAATCATTGCACCTGCAGAAGAACCAATAGTCATCCCTTTAAATGTGATTAAGGGTTCAATTAAATCGTGTTCTTTAAACCTTTCAAGCATCTCATCGGGTGCACCGCCAGGAAAAAACAATACCGTTGCATGTGAAATTTTTTCTAGTCTTGTTTTTTCATCATCATGATAGTAATTTAAATATTTAACTTTTGCACCATAAAGTCCAAATTGAGATTGTATCTTCTTATCATACTCGCCACCTGTTGCATACAATTCATCATATGCTTCTTGGGTTGGCAAAAACATCTTAAAAAATGAATAAAGAATTACAAGGACTTTATCTTCTTCACCTAAATGATGTTTTAATGTCTGATGCACAAAAGGTTGATTTAAAATTGTACGACTCAACAGTAATTGTTTCATATTTTTCTCCTATAAAAAAGCCCTCAAGGGCTTAATCTAAATATTCTACAGTCCCTTTTCCAAGACGATATCCGAATCCCCAAATCGTTTCAACAACTTGTGGTTGATCTGGATTAAGTTCAATTTTTTTACGAATATGTCTCATATGAACATTAATGACATTTTCTGAATAATACTCACTTGAACTCCATAATTCTTGAAAGAGATCTTCTTTTTTTAATGTATGATTTGGATTAGATAAAAATAATATCAATAATTCAAATTCTTTATTTGTTACAGGTAATAATTTGCCATTACCTCTGACTTCATACCTGCTTAAATCAAATGTTAGATGCTGGAATTTAATTTTACCGAATCTTAATTTTCTAATGTATCGAGAACGTCTGATTATAGCATGCATTTTTGCATGAATAAGATCAATATGCTCTAATGTTGATACATAATCATCAGCACCAATGTTAAGGGTATGTGACATGTGTATTACATTTGTTAATTTTGACATGACCATAATTGGAACATAAGCCACACGATGGATGTGATCAATGAATAGTTCTTGTTCTTCAGGATTCATGTCGTATAATAAGACTAAATCTACTTTATGTCTCTTTAATACATCTAATACTTGATTTTTTGCTGTAATGAAGTGAGTCTCAAATGAAGCAGAATCTAAAGATTTTAAGACCTCATTCATTGGATGTGATGCGTGATACACAACTAACTTGCTTTTCATTTTTTACCCCCCGATAAATTAATTATGTGCTCTTATTGTAACACAAAAATATAAATATAAAAAAGGGTCTCGATGACTGGGGGGATGTGCCATCGAGACTACCGTATTAATCTACTACCACTCTTAAAAGAAAAAGCGTTTCGATTAACAGGTGTTAATAGTTTAACATAGATACAACATAATGCAAGTAAAATTATTAAAAAATAATTAAATTTCATTTTTTGTTGGTAATGCTTCCATTGCACCTTTCTTTTGAATGGTTTTCGTTGCACAAAGCACACCTATTTTTAATGCTTCTTGTATCCAATCTTCATTTTCAAAAACATTGTTTGTTTGTGATGCTTTAAACAAAAATCCGGCCATTAAAGCATCTCCTGCACCTGTCGTATCAACGACTTGTGTCTTTATACTAGGTTCATAAAATATAGTATTGTGTGTGAAAGCATATACACCATTTGCACCGTCTGAGATGATGATAATTTTATGATTTGGATTCATGATGTCTTTAACAGCAGCTTTCATTGACTCTTTTTCTTTTGATAAAGAAAAAAGTTCTTCGATACTTAATTTGATTATATGTGCTTTGTTTATAAATTTTCTAATGAGTGCACGGTAAGACAAAGTATCTTCAAATAACATATCTCTAATATTGACATCGAAACTGATGATTTTTTGGTGTTTATTAGCGTGTTCAATAAATTTATCGGTTGAATCCTTAAGGGGATATTCAGCAAGTCCAACACTACCAAAATGAATGATGTCATAATCTATTGTTTCTAACGTCATAGTGTCTAAATCAAGTAACTGATCAGCAGATGGGTTTCTGTAAAACATAAAATCTCTGTCACCTTGAGCATCTAAAGAAACAAATGCTAAACAAGTATTCGCTTTTGATGTTTGATAAATATACTTGGTTTCCATACCTTCTTTTTTGATGACATCAATTAAAAACTTACCAAATGCATCATCACCAACTTGAGTCATTACAAGAACATCTCCACCTAATCTGTGAATGCCTACAGCGACATTGATTGGAGCACCACCAGGCTTTTTTTGGAACTTCTCAACGTCACTAAGAGCAACACATGAAGTGTCTGGTAACATATCGATAAGATATTCTCCGATTGTGATTATTTTTTTCATTTTATCCTCTTTAAACCCTTTGAATTCTTTATTTTATCAGTCCATAATTAAACAATAAAAAACCGCTATTAGCGGTTTATTTTTTGAATCACTTCGATTGCTTCATTAAAAACTTCTTGTTCAGTTTTGTTATTAGTATCAATAACATGGTATGGAATACCATACACAGAACATTGTGACACAATTTTATGTGTGTAATCTGCTAATAATGATTTAAAATATGGTTTGTTTTTTTCAAAATTTTCAATCTCTTGTTCACGGCCACGTGCCATAACTCTTGATTCAAAATTATCCCAATCTACATCTAAAACTAAATACACATCTGGATGTTTGATTTGATTCATATACGAGTGAAATACACCATTGTACATATTCATAATGGTAGGCATGTTTCTTAAGTTATGAAAGGCAAATAACCAATGTTCTACGAGATCTCTATCTACAATGAATTCACCATCATATTTTTGTTGATTTAACCAATGATTGTGGATAAAGTAAATTTGTAATAACATCTCTACATTATCTTTTTGTTCATATAGCCATCTTAATAAGGTGTTAAACACTTCGTCATCTTTTTCAAATTCTTCCATCACAGGTAAATTTAATGATTCACCTAAAGATTTTACAAGTGTTGATTTACCTGATGCAATCATACCACCTACGGAAATTTTCATTTTATGCCTCCAAATTTTAACTATTGCTCATGTACTCAATGATTCATTACTTATCTATCATAACATAAATCAACATCATTTTATGATTTTTAATGTAAATTTATTTCAGTTTGGTTGAAGCTATATATTCATCAATTCTCTCTTGTAAAGACAAGATGCAACCACAATAATGTTGTGCATATATTCCTTCAATTTTTGCCTCTGCAAGCCCTTTTGCGAATCCTGCTTGAAAATCTCTTTCGATAAATTCATTGTGATATTGTTTAGACATCTTTCTTACGTGTTTTAAGATGAGAGTTTGATCTTAATGATGTGAACTTAATAAAGATGTGGTGCACAGCACATGTTCATTAAAACTTTCATTACTTACCTCTAATGTATGCCTTTGGCCATTCAATATGTTCTGAATGTCTTAAAAAATACATCGGATCTCTTAATAAGAGTCTTCCAAAAAAGACCATATCACAATCGCCATCTGTAAGAGCTTTTTCAGCGAATTTAACATCATTGATTAACCCTCCACCAATTGTTTTTATACCCAATGATGTTTTGATCTTTTGAGCTAATGACAATTGATATCCCGGTTTTAACTCTATCGTTTGAGGTCTAATGTTACCTCCACTACTTACATGTACAAAATCTACATCATCTAAATTTATTTTCTTAAAAATGTCAATGACGTCATCAATATCAAACCCATCCGGATGATACTCTGTACCACTGACACGAATAGTAAGTATACGATCTTTTGGCCAAACGTCTTTAACCACTTCTAAGACTTCTTGAATCATAACATGTGGTTGACCATATTTGTCGTTTCTTTGATTAGATAATGGTGACATAAACTGTG
>JBMTKL010000071.1:0-4267 GCA_049439405.1 Acholeplasmataceae bacterium
GTGGACTAATTTAGAACAATTTTACATTCTTGGACCAATTAATACAGAAATATTGTATGGTGCAGTTGCTGCGATTGGTCATGTATTTCCAGTTTACTTGAATTTCAAAGGTGGTAAAGCAATGGCCACAACGGCTGGAATGATCTTATTTATCGAACCACTCATTGCATTACTTGCAATCATCACCTTCATTAGTGTATTTTTAAGAAGAAAAATTGTATCAATTGCTTCATTGTCATCTGCTGGAGTGACACTTATACTCATGCTTTTTAGACCATTATTATTCTCTTTCTTTCCAGATTTTTTTGCAGGATTAACGAATAAAAATCTTCAAACTTATGCGCTTGAATCTCTCGTTGTATCACTCATTGGAATAATAATTTTAGTGAGACACATAAGTAATTTAAAAAGACTTGGACAAGGAAAAGAACTACATTTTTTCAAACATAAAAAGAAAACAGGCGAATAGCCTGTTTTCTTTATTTGTATTGATTCATTGAATTTAGAATTTGATTGACTTGTTTTTGAGAAGGTGTCCGTCCCATTTGACGCATCATTTCTTTAATCATATTCTCATTAACAGGTGGATTCTTTTCTAAATAACGTTTAAACCAAGCTCTTGCAGCGAAAAATCCAATCGCACCACCAATTAATAGTGATAAGATGAGCCATACCACAAACCAAATAATTTGTATGTTCATAATGTTAGCCTCCTCAATTATTTTAAAGTAAAACAATCAATTAATCAAGTGAAGACTTATTAAATTGATAATAAAATAATTTCTTTTTTCCGTATTTTTTTTCTTTTTTTAACGCAAAATGATGAATGTATTGGGGTAGATGAGCTTGTGCTGATGCTTCAACGATGAGATGACTTGCTACTGGTAGTTCGTATATAAGTGCTTCATATTGAGTATAATCATATGGTGGATCCATAATAATAATATCAATAGATTTATTGGTAAACATTGTATTTTGAGGTGTTATTTTTTGCTCAACTAAAGTCACTTGTTTTTGACATCCTAGCATCATTGCATTGTCTAAAATCGTTAATATCGCTTCTTTTTGATAATCGACAGCGATGATGTGTTTTGCACCTCGACTTAGTGCTTCAAAAGTTAATTGACCAGAACCAGCAAATAAATCTAATACGACTTGATTTTTGACATCAAATAACATATTAAACATAGCTTGTTTCACTTTATCTGATGTTTCTCTTGTGAGTTCCGTATCAACTCTTTGAATTACTCTGCCTTTATATATTCCGCTTGTAATTCTCACAAGACATCATAGCCTACATTTGCTAAAATTTCAGTCACTTTTTCTTTTGAAACAGTATCATCTACGGTGACTGTTTGACGTTCAAGATCAACTTTAGCAACAATTTTTTCTTTCAATAGCGCCATCATAATGGTTCTCACACAATGATTGCATGTCATGTTTTTTATTGTTAATATCATGATAAGTCCTTTCTAAATTTAAATCGATGTAAACTTAATGCATTTAAAACGACCATGATTGAAGAAAATGCCATACCAATACCAGCAAGTGATGGATTAAGTAATCCTAGCGCTGCTACAGGGATGAGTATGATGTTATACAAAAAAGCCCACAAGAAGTTTAATTTAATATTTTTAAGTGTTGCTTTTGATAAATCTAATGCATCCATGACTAAACTCATGTTTGGTTGCATCAATGTAACATCACTTGCATCGAGCGCAACATCATGTCCACTTTTAACTGCAAATCCAATGTTTGAAATTTTAAGTGCTGGTGCATCATTCATCCCATCACCAACAAAAGCAACATGTAATCCTTTCGCTTGTAGTTGTTGAATAATCGATGCTTTATCTTGAGGCATCACATTTGCATACACTTCTGAAATGCCTAAATCTTTTGCAATAGCATATGCTGTTTTCTCTTGATCTCCTGTAATCATGACAGGTTCTAAATGGTGGTTTTTTAAATCATTGATTAAGTCTTTAATGCCATGTTTTAATGGATCGTGAATGACAATATAACCTAAAACTTGTTGAGCATCTGCAACAAATATGACCGTATTTCCACTCTCTAAAAAATAGTTAACATCATAAACATGTTTTAGACCTAGATCATCCATATATGCATTGGACCCTATGTAATATTGTTTTTTTTCAATAAACCCTGAAATCCCTTTACCAACGAGTTGTTTTACATCCTTAGCAACTTTGATATCTCCTTGATAATGAGAGATGATTGCATTTGCGAGCGGATGTTTTGTGTGATTTTCTAGTGCTGCAGCTATCCATAGCACATTGCCTTCTACAGCTTTCACTTCAGGCGAACCACTCGTTAACGTTCCTGTTTTATCAAACGCAATACTATTTATTTTAGGTGCTTCTTCAAAAAAGGCACCGCCTTTGTATAAAATTCCTCTTTTAAATGCGATACCACTACCAACAGAAATACTGGTTGGTGTTGCTAATCCTAATGCACAAGGACAACTTATCACTAAGACGGCAATGGACGCTGAAAATGCTGACTCTATCCCTTCTTGGATTATAAATAGCCAAATGAAAAATGTCAATAAACTGATCAGTATGACAACGGGTACAAAAATTGAAGCTATCTTATCTGCAACCCTCTGTACAGGTGGTTTAAGAGTTGCTGTTTCCATCACTGTATCAATAATCGATTGAAGCATCGTTTCGTTACCCGTCTTGGTCACTTTAATTTCTAATGTTTCCATCATATTAAGTGTCGCTGAAAATACTTGATCGCCAATTTTTTTAACGACTGGAGTCGATTCACCCGTAAGCATTTGCTCGTCAATATAAGAATCTCCATCACTAATGACACCATCGACTGGAATGGTTTCGTTACCAAATACTCTCACAATCATTCCTGGCATGATAGCATCTATTGGCATCATGATGTCACCATCTTTAGTTTTTACTCTTGCTTCTTTAGCTTCAAGTGCCATCAAACTATACAATTCATCAGACGTTTTTTCTCTCACTCTATTTTCAAAACTATGACCAATTAAGACCATCCAAATAATGACAGCTGTTGTTTCAAAATATAAATGCATAGAGTTGGCATTTCCAATGGTTTCTACAATTGAAAGGACATAAGCTGCAGTCGTTCCAATAACAACGAGTGAATCCATGCCTAATCGCTTTGCTTTAATTTGATGAAAAGTTGCAATAAAAAATCGTCTACCTACAAATAAATAGACAGGTGTTGCAAGTGCCCATTGAACATACCCATTCATTAAAAACATCGGAATTTGAAGATTCATCCCTAGATGAACGATCATGGTTAGTAGTAATGGGAGCGTGAATAACGTACCCACGATAAAATCGAACATATCGATACGTCTTTGTTTTTGAGCATCTTCACTTGTTAGAATGACATGATACCCAATTGTTTTTAAATGATCAATAAAAAAGGCATCATCTTTTGCTTCATCAACTTGAAAAGTCACGCGTTTACTGGTGACATGTACTGATGTATCGATGGACAGTTCTTTTTCAAAATAATTTTGTATTGTCAATGCACAATTTGCGCATGTAATATTTGATACTTTTAATGTCTTTTTCATACTTAAATTATACCATAGATGTCCATAGGATAAAATAAAAATCCCATTATGGGATTTTTTAAAAGATAATATTCTTTAATGCTTTTTCATCTAAATGTTCAACAATTAATGACAGTAACTTAATCGCATTATTTACATCTTCTTTATGTACGATTCCATAATGAGAATGCATATATCTCGTTGGAATACCAATGCTTACACCAGGGGCACCGTCATGTGCTAAATGCATATTTCCAGCATCAGTACCACCACGAGCAATAAATGGCTCTTGATATGGAATATCATTTTTCTCAGCAAGTTCTATAATAAATTTTCTTAAATGAGGGTGACCAATCGTGGTTCGATCAAATAAAAATATCTGTGGACCTTTTCCCAGTGTTTGCTCATTTGAATCTCCACTTGGAGTATCTCCGCTGACACCTGTATCGATTGATATTGCAATATCAGGGTTCACGATATATGATGATGTTTTAGCACCTCTTAAACCAACTTCTTCTTGTACGGTGAACGTCCCAAATAATTGTGAGGTTTTAGGCGAAGTTTTCTTTAAAAGTTCAGTTACTATATATGTACCAACACGATTGTCGAAAGCCTTAGCAAGCATATAATCAGAATTAGCCATTTCATAGAAATCATTGTGTGGCGTAATCATTTGTCCAAGTTTAATCCCTTTTTCTATCGCTT
>JBMTKL010000072.1:0-4264 GCA_049439405.1 Acholeplasmataceae bacterium
TAAAACCTCAGATAAATACTTACCCGTATATGATTGTTTAACTTTTACAACCTGTTCGGGTGTTCCGATAGCAACAATGTCACCACCACCATCTCCACCTTCAGGTCCTAAATCAATAATATGATCCGCATTTTTTACGACATCCAAATTATGTTCAATGACGATCATTGTCGCTCCTTGATCAACAATTCTATGTAATACTTCAACAAGTCTTTTTACATCATCTGTGTGTAGGCCAGTCGTCGGTTCATCTAAAATATAAATAGTTTTTGGCGTGATTTTTTTATAAAGCTCACTCGCCAATTTGACACGTTGTGCTTCACCGCCAGATAACGTCGTGGCAGATTGACCTAATGTTAAATACCCTAATCCCACATCTACCAAAGTCTCTAATTTTGATTTCACTTTTGGTATGGCATCAAAAAACTCTAGTGCATCTTCAATGGTCATATTTAACACATCTGAAATATGTTTACCTTTAAATTTGATTTGTAGCGTCTCATGGTTATATCTTGACCCTTTACACACTTCACATGCGACATAAACATCAGGCAAAAAGTGCATCGAAATCTTTTTAACGCCGTCTCCGTTACATGCTTCACAACGACCGCCTCGGACATTAAATGAAAATCTTCCTTTTTTATATCCTCGCATTTTTGATTCAACCGTTTCAGCAAATAAATCTCTGATATCATCAAACACGCCTGTATACGTCGCGGGGTTACTTCTTGGTGTTCTACCGATTGGGCTTTGAGAAATATCAATGATTCGATCAATATTTTCCATCCCACTAATGTGATCATGTAATCCTGGTTCTTCTTTCACTTTGTAGTATTGTTGTTGAAGCGTTCTAAGAAGAATTTTATTGACAAGCGTAGATTTACCTGACCCTGAAACACCAGTGACCACAGTAAATTTAGATAAGGGAAATGATACGGTAATATTTTTTAAGTTATTTTCTTTAGCGCCAACAACGAGTAAATCTTTATTGATCCCTTTACGTCTTTTTTTAGGCACCGGTACTGCTAGTTCTCCTGTTAAATATTTACCAGTTAAACTATTTGGATTGGCCATTACTTCTTGTGGCGTCCCCATTGCTACCAGTTCACCACCAAAATGACCTGCTCTAGGTCCAATATCAATTAAATAATCAGCTTCGAGCATCGTTTCATGATCGTGTTCAACGACAATTAACGTATTGCCTAAATCACGCATCTTTTTAAGGGTGTTAATAAGTTTCATATTGTCTCTTTGATGAAGACCAATGGAAGGTTCATCTAATACGTATAATACACCTGTTAACTTCGAACCAATTTGTGTGGCGAGTCTAATGCGTTGTGCTTCACCACCAGATAAAGTTCCTGCTGAGCGCGCTAAGGTTAAATATCCTAACCCAACATCTTTTAAAAAGTTAAGTCTTGCAAGTATCTCGGCAATGGCAAGTTTACCGATCGAAAGTTTTTCTTTATCGAGTTGTAAGGCTTCAAAGAAATCAATAATACCTTGAATTGGATGCGCTGTTAATTCATGAATGTTTGTGTAATTAATTTTTACTGAAAGTGCTTGTTCATTAAGTCTTGCACCTTGACACGCTGAACAAGTATGATCAGTCATGAAATTTTCTATCCATGTTCTTACCCAATCAGATGTTGTTTCTCGGTAGCGTCGTTGTAAATTGTTAATGACACCTTCAAAAAAATCTACTTTCTCATGTTTTCTGCCTGAAGATGAGACAAGTTTATAGTGCACCTTGTCTGGTGATCCAAATAAAATGATCTGTCTTTGTTCTTTCGTTAATTCATACATTGGAACATCTAATGGGATAGCATATTGCTCACATACCGTTGCGAGTATTTGAGAATATAAATTATCATCATTATTGTTTTTATACGGGATAATCCCGCCATCTAATATCGGTTTTGTTTCATCAACGACTAACCCTTCTGCAACCACTAAGTTTTGACCTAATCCGTTGCAAGATGGACATGCTCCAATTGGCGTGTTAAATGAAAAAAGTCTTGGTTCTAGTACTGGAATGGTAAATGAAGAATCTTTACATGCATAGTTTTGAGAAAAGGTTACGACTTGTCCATCAATATCAACCAGTGTTCTACCTTCAGCAAGTTTAGATGCTAATTCTAGTGCATCATAAAGTCTAGAACGAACATCTTCTTTGATTACAATTCGGTCGACAACAAGATAAAGTGAATGATTTTTGTTTTTATCAAGTACGGGAACATCTTCAATTTCATAAATGTCACCATTGACATAAACGCGCACGAATCCTTCTTTCATCCATTGTTCTAAAATTTTCTTGTGTGTCCCCTTTTGTCTTTCGATAACAGGTGCCATCACCATGACTTTCGCGTTGACATAACTCATCACGCGAATGGTCATTTCTTCAATTGATTGTCTTGTTAAAGGTTCGTTAGAGCCTGGACAGTAAGGTGTTCCTATTCTTGCGTAAAGCAGTCTTAAATAGTCATAAATTTCAGTGACCGTACCAACAGTGGAACGTGGATTATTTGATGTTGTTCTTTGATCAATACTAATCGAAGGACTTAATCCTTCGATGACATCGACATTAGGTTTTTCAAAGTTGCCTAGAAATTGTCTCGCATACGCTGACAAACTTTCCATATATCGTCTTTGACCCTCTTGATATAATGTATCAAAAGCTAATGATGATTTACCTGAACCAGAAAGACCTGTCATGACGACAAGTTTATTTTTTGGTATATCCACATTGACAGACTTTAAATTATTTTCTCGAGCCCCTTTGACTCGAATGATTTCATGTGTCATGCGTCATTCCTTTAAATGCTTTTTCATCTAACACCGTGATGCCGAGTTGTTGTGCTTTTTTGAGTTTTGATCCGGCATCACTTCCAGCTAATACATAATCCGTATTTTTTGAGACTGAACTTGATACTTTTCCGCCTAGTGATTCAATAATCTCAGTTGCTTGGTCTCTTGAATACGTTTCTAACTTACCAGTTAACACAAATGTTTTTTGGTTAAATTCATGAGTTTTAATTGTTTTGATTTTGGCTTCTGTATTTAATCCAAATTGATTTAATGCTTCAATGAGTTTTTGATTTTGGCTATCGCCAAAAAAACGAATAATAGACTCAGCAATTTCTTCTCCAACATCATAAATATCTAGAAGCTCTTCTTTTGATGCTTTAGATAAAGCTTCAATAGACGGATATACATTCATCAAGTTTTTTGCAACTTTTGCACCGACATGCTTTATTCCTAATCCAAATAGTAATTTATCAACGGATTGATTTTTACTTGCTTCGATGGCATCAAATAGTTTTGAAACTTTTTTATCGCCAAAGCCTGGTAACGTTTTGATCTCCGCTTCGTGTTCTTTTAAAAGATAAATATCTTGAATAGATGTCATGTATCCTTTTGAATACAGTAGTTCAACAACTTTTTCACCTAACGTATCGATATCCATCGCAACTCGACTCGAGAAGTGGATAAGTTTTCCAACAGTTTTTGCTTCACAATCAGGATTGACACAGTAATAATCTGCTTCACTATCGACTCTTTCAATGCGCGAATGACATACAGGACACTCCGTAATCATTTCAAACGGTACTTGATCTTTTCTAGAGGTCATATCAACATCAATCACTTCTGGGATAATCTCTCCTGCTTTGTGAATGTTTACGATATCGCCAATTCTTATGTCTTTCATTAAAATGTAATCTTCATTATGTAGCGTTGCTCTTGATACTGTTGTTCCAGAAACAAACACTGGTTCTAATTCAGCAACAGGTGTAATCATTCCAGTTCTACCGACTTGAAATGTAATGTCTTTGAGTCGTGTTTGTGCGATTTCAGCTTGAAACTTATACGCTGTTGCCCATTTTGGATATTTTGCTGTGTATCCAATGTAGTCATGTTTAGAAGATTCATTGACTTTGATGACAACACCGTCCGTATCATAAGGTAGCGTTTTTCTTAAGTGATCGAAAGCTTCGATGGTTTGCCATAACACTTCAATGGTTTGAGTGTGTTGGTAATGAAGATTCACTTTAAAGCCTAGTGTTTCTAAATATTTTAGTGCTTCTAATTGCGTTGATACATAGGCGTCTTGATTCACAATCGTATAAATAAACATGTCTAGGTTTCTTTTCGACACCACTTTAGAATCTAATTGTCTAATAGTCCCTGAAGCTGCATTTCTAGGGTTCGCAAATGCCGGTAATCCTTCTTTTTCTCTTTCAGTATTCGCGGCAATAAAGCTTTT
>JBMTKL010000073.1:0-4221 GCA_049439405.1 Acholeplasmataceae bacterium
TTTTAGTAAAAAGAAATTACCTGACTTGGCTTGGATTGAGCGTCAAGGTCTTTTATTTGTAAAAATCGCTCAAACCTTTGCATTAAGAATTGATTTTCTCACACCAGAAACAACACTTCATCTTCAAAAATTATATACGCAAGCAACGCCTAAAACAATTACAACTGAAGCACTTAAAGATATTTTATCAAAAAGATTAAAAGATGTCATTCAAGATATTGATATGACACCGATTGGTACAGCTTCTGTTGGACAAGTTCATAAAGCGAAACTGAAAGATGGAAGAGTTGTCGCTATTAAATTTATTAAAGAACGTGTTGAACAAAAATTTAAAAAAGATGTGAGAGCTTTTAGACGATTTATTAAGTTTATTACATTTTTTTATCCGAAACTGCATAAAGTTGCAGATCCACTTGGTATTTTAGAACACATAGAAACATACACCTTAGCTGAGCTTAATTTAATGAATGAAATTAAGCATACGCGTATGCTTAAAGATATCAAAGAGACGTATGAACAATCTTTTGATTTTTCGACATTAAAATTTCCAGAATATGATGAATCATTGTCATCAGAGCATATATTAGTATCAACCTTTTTAGAAGGAAAACCAGTCGATGCATGCTTACGAGATGGCGAATTACCACAAGAACAAATGCTTGATATTTTTAGATGGCATGGTTTTTACATGTTTATTGTAGGTACATTTCATGGGGATATTCATCCAGGTAATATCATGTATAAAGACAAACAATTTACACTTATCGATACAGGAGCTATTAGCACGGTTTCAAAAAGAATTCAGCAAGGATTATTCGATTTCATGAAAGCATTAAGTTATTACGATTATGCAATGTGTGCGAAAAAACTTAATGAAATGGCAGTCTTAAGCATTTCAGGAGATAAATATAAGAAATTTGAATTTAAATTGCTAGAGTTATATAAAGACTTTACTGAAACTACAGTTAGCGAGAAAAGTTTAACAAAACAAATGATGTACACCATCAGACTAGGTGTGCTTTCGGGTATGACTTTTGAAAAAGGCATGTTTCCAATTATTAAAAGTTTAATGTATTTAGATGGAATTGTCTTACAAGGGGCACCCAATATGATTTTAATGAAAGAGATGAGAAAGTATATTAAAGCTTTTGAGGAGGCACAACAGCATGTCTAATATTAGCATCATCGGAGCAGGTCCTGGAGGATTGGCAGCTGGATTAATGTTACTTTATCAAGGCCATGAAGTTCATATTTATGAAAAAGATAATCGTGTTGGAGGACGTTCAAAACGACTAACTTTTGGTGATTTTGTCTTTGACTCCGGTCCAACGTTTTTCATGCACCAGCCTATTTTAAGAGAAGTGTTTGAACGTTCAGGACTATCATTTGATGAACATATTAAACTAAGAAAATTAGATCCTTTATATGGCCTTTATTTTAATGATTTCAAGATAGAACCATCTGCTAATCCAAACGACACAGCAGAGATGTTTGAAAAGATTTCAAAAGGTGCAGGTAAAGCGTATTTAACATGGTATAAAAAACAACACATAAAATTTAAAAAAGTGATGCCAATTCTTCAAAAACCATTTCCTAATGTCTTTCATTTTTTAAGACCAGATGTCTTGGCAGGCGCTCCAGTGCTTCACCCTTTTCAATCAGTATATAATAGATTGTCTCGTTTTTTTGATCATGAAGATTTGATACATACGTTATCATTTCAAGCAAAGTATTTAGGAATGGCATCATTTGAAGCACCTTCTGTATTTACCATTCTACCTTTCTTAGAACATTATGGTGGACTCTATCATGTCGAAGGTGGACTGAATCAAATTAATGAGAAAATGGCAGAGTTATTTGTTTCTTTAGGTGGTCACTTACATTTAAATACAGAGGTCAAACATATTCATGTGAAGGAAAAACATATTGAATGGATAGAAACAAATCAAGGTCAAATTCAAATTGATCAGGTCGTATTAAATGCAGATTTTGCTGATGCAATGTTACGAATGGTCGATCCTCATGCATTAAAGCGGTTTTCTCATGAGAAATTAAAGCACATGAAGTATTCTGTATCTGCACTGATGGTGTATGTTGGATTAGACCAAGTGTTTGATTTTAAACATCATAGTGTATTATTTTCTAAAGATTATAAACGGTATTTAAATAAATTAATGAACAATACTGCATCATTAGAGGATATGAGTTTTTACATGCACAATCCTTCATTAATCGATCAAACACTCGCTCCAAAAGGGAAGAGTGCCTTGTATTTATTAATGCCAGTGCCAAATAATGATGCAGGTATCGATTGGGAAGCAGAAAAAGAACAGATGTTTGAACAAATGATCCAAACCATTCATGAAAAAACAGGAATCGACATTAAACCACACGTGATTCAAAAAAACTTTTTAACGCCAAATGATTGGGAAAAAGATTATCATGTCTATAAAGGTGCAGTCTTTAATTTAGCACATGGATTTGACCAAATGTTACATAAAAGACCTCAAAATAACTTTAAAGATATTAAAAATTTATATTTAGTAGGTGGTGGAACACATCCTGGGAGTGGATTACCAACCATTTATCAATCTGCCATTATTACTGCAAATTATTTAAAGAAGGTATGATTTTGAAAGTCTTAAAATGGATATTTATCTCAATGGTCATGATATTTAGTATTATGCTTGTTTCGCTTGCTAGAGTCGATGTGCCTTATGATGTTATTGCTGCAAATTATGAAACTGAATATTCTGAGTTTGTCGATATTGACATTCAATCATTAGAAGGTGAAACACTGCCTCTAATCATACATGTACAAAAATTTAATGAAGACAAAGAAGATATCATTGTACTGATTCATGGTGTTTTTTCATCATCACATACTTTTATCGAAGCAGCATCTTTATTAGATGATTATCAAGTGATTTTAATTGATCTTCCTGGTCATGGTTTATCATCACTATATCCTGACGATGTCACATCGTTAAGAAGACATGCTGATGTTGTGTTTGAAACGCTTCAAACACTCGATATTGATACATTCTTTTTAGGTGGAAATTCACTTGGTGGTGGAGTTTCATGGTATGTTTTATATCAATATCAAGCACTTGTAGATATTAAAGGATTAATACTTATTGATGCATTATCACCAGAATTAGTATTAATGATGGCTACACCATCATTAAGCTTTATTCCATCTTTTCTTATTAATATATTATCGAGCATGACGCCTCGTGGTTTATTCTCATTAACGTTAGATCAAGTCTATGGAGATGAGATACCTTCAGATGCCCTGGTTCAAAGGCACTACGATTTAGTTCGAAGAGAAGGTGTCAGAAGACAAGTTCCAGTCTTTACATGGGAACCTATTGATGATATAGATTTTTATGAAGTCATCCATCAATCAAACATACCTGTTATGATTGTTTGGGGTCAAGATGATCAAGTCATTCCTGTAGATATTGCATATCAGTTTGCAGATCGAATTGCATCACACACACTGATTATTTATGATGGGGTTGGTCATGAACCTCACAGTGAGCATACAGAAATATTTGTAGATGATCTTAAAGCATTTATCAATTCGTAAAAAAAACACGCATTTGCGTGCTTTTTTTATGTTGTTTCGATGAAAATAACGTGTTTTGCAATCACGTGTTCACCTGTGGATAATATCAAGGTTTTATGAATAAAATCAAGCGATTTTATCCAGGCAGTTGTTTGTACATAGGTATGATTTTTATAATAAATGAGTGCAATCTCACGTTTTTCTTGATATGCTTTTTGAAGAACATAATTGAGTTCATCAAGCTGATCATCCATAAGAAGTGGTGGCGTTTTTTTTAAGTGTTCATGCGTCAATTCATAAATGAGTTGACCAAAACCAGCAAGCGCATCAAAAGGCATCCATTTAATTAATCCACGATCTTGATAACTATTCATGATGGCCACCAACCATTCGGTTTCTTGCTTTAATGGTAGAGGCAGAAAGTTCACTAGAACCACGATTAATAACATTTTTGCCAAAGCTATATTTCAATTGATCTACCGTTTCATAAAGTTGATTTTCTGCATCTAAATGTGCTTGATCATCAAATAATGACATTTGTGTGAATGTGACTGTCTTTAATTGACTCACACTCACGTGAACTCTTCGAATAGGTTCACCATCATAAAACGTATGAAATATGTCCATGCAGGCATGATAAATGACTGAAG
>JBMTKL010000074.1:0-4207 GCA_049439405.1 Acholeplasmataceae bacterium
GTTCTTTTTATTATTGTACCTAATGCTTTTATCAAAAATAGAATTCAAAGACTTTACGTCAATACCATTCAAGATATTTCTAAAAAACTTTACGCTGAACCTTTAAGATTCAAGTTTATTTTATCTGAAGAGTTAGAACCAGAATATGATCTCACCACTCCAGAGTACGACTTAGAAACCAGATACCGTACTGGTAATTTAAATGGTGCATTTAGATTTGACAACTTCGTTGTTGGTAAATCAAACATGTTTGCTTTTAGAATGGCGATGAAAGTCGCTGATCAACCGGGTGTGGTTGCCAATCCGTTATATATTTTTGGTGATGTTGGATTAGGTAAAACACACATCACGCAAGCAATCGGGAACTATATATTAGACAATGACCCCTCGAAAAAAGTCTTGTATGTAAAAGCAGATAGTTTTATTGAAGATTTTGCCAATTTATTAAAACTCAAAAAGATGGATAGCTTCAACGATAAATATCGTGATTTAGACGTATTACTTGTCGATGACATTCAGATTATGGGCGGTGCAAACAAAACTCAAATGGAGTTTTTCAAACTTTTTGATTTGCTGTACCAACAAAATAAGCAAATTGTTATTACGAGTGATAAACCGGCCAATCAATTAAAAAACATTATGTCTAGACTCACTACGCGTTTCGAAGTGGGTTTATCCGTTGATGTTCAGGTTCCTGATTTAGAACATCGATATGAAATTTTAAAAAGAAAACTTTCAACAGAAACAACGCATAGTGATGATATTGATTCAGACGTACTCACTTTTATTGCATCTTCTTTTGTTTCTAATATTAGAGAGTTAGAAGGCGCAATTAAAAGGGTCTTATTTTATGCGCTCACGAATAATACTGATGTTACTGTAGAGACTGCTCAAGAAGCGCTTCAACCACTCCTGAAAACCCGAAGAAAAAGTTATCAATTAAACGAAAATAATTTTGATAGAATACAAAGTATTGTGAGTGACTTTTATGGTATTTCTTTAGATGATCTCATAGGTAAAAAAAGACATTCAAAATATGTGGTTCCTAGACACATCGCGATGTATTTAATTAAACAAGAACATAACATTCCTTACAAAGCAATTGGTGGACTGTTTGGAGACCGAGATCATTCAACTGTTTTAGCAGCATGTGAGAAAATTGAAAATGAACTTCAGCAAGACAAATCTTTGAAACTTGCTGTGGATACAATTAAGAAAAAACTAAGTCAAACTTAACCACACTTTAATGTGTGTAAAATGGGGATAATTTTGGTATAATAATAAGTGAGCTAAAGCCATAAGATAAGTTATCCACATACCCACATTTATAACAACAATAATTTGAATATTAAATAAAAAAATAAAAGGAGTTACACATGATTTTTTCAATTGATAGAGATATTCTTTTAAATCATTTAAATATCATTCAAAAAGGACTTCCAGTCAAAACACCAATGCCTATTTTATATGCGGTTAAATTTGAGGTGTTCGAAGATCATATGATTTTAACGACATCTAACACAGATGTTGCGATTCAAGTATTTGTTGATGATGAAACATTATCTATTAAAAGTTCAGGAAAAGGAGCAATTCCTGGTCGGTATTTAATTGATATTGTTAGAAAAGTTGTTTCTAAACGCATAGAATTTGCATTAATCGAACAAAATATCGTAGTGATTAGAGCAGATCGATCAGAATTCAAACTTAGACTTTTAGATGTTGAAGATTATCCAGATATCGATTTTATGGATTTAAATGATCCTTTGACATTCGATCCAGCACAATTAAAAGACATCATACGTGAAACAAATTTTGCCACAGCGACTTCAGAAAAACGACCGATATTAACAGGTGTTGACTTCAAGTTTTTAGAAAAGAAATTATTTTGCGTTGCCACAGATTCATATCGACTTGCACAAAAAGAAGTAGCATTTGACTTAGAACGAGATCCATTTGATTTAGTGATTCCAAATAAGAGTTTAGATGAACTCTATAAAATATTAGAAATTGTTTCAGAACCAGTAGAACTGTACGTCAATCCAAATAAAGTCTTATTTAAAATGGGTTCCATTTTATTTCAGACCAGATTACTTGAAGGTAGCTATCCCAATACCATGAAAATCATTCCTAAGGAATTCATGGTTGAAATTCCTTTCCATAAAGAACAACTTTTGGCTGCCATCGATCGCGTGTCTCTACTATCGCCTAAAGAAAGAGAAACAAACGTTAATATTGTAAGGTTAACATTAAGAGAAGATCAAGTTGTGGATATTTCCTCAACGAATAATGAAATTGGGGATGCGCTTGAAGAAGTCATTCCTTCGGGAGAAGTTAAAGGCCCTCAAATTAAACTTGCATTCTCATCAAAATACCTTAAAGAAGCTCTTAAAGCGTTTCATTCTGATGAAATTCTAATTCAGTTTGCAGGCGAAATTAAACCATTTATTGTTACAGGGAAAGATGATCCTGCATTACTACATTTAATTTTACCTGTCCGTTTAGATTAAAAAACACTAAAACAAACACAAAAAGTCTTAAAATCAAATTTAAGGCTTTTTTTTATTTTTAAAAGGGGTTTATACAAAAAGACCTCAAAACGGAAATTTGAACGTTTTTAATAGTTTTGTGGTATAATATGTATAAAGGATGGACCATGAAAACATTCATTATAAAAAAAGATTTTATAACGCTTGTGCAATTTTTAAAAGTTGAAGGTTTAATCGGTAGTGGTGGTGAAGCTAGACATTTTATGGATCATCACAAGATTACTTTAAATGACCAGCAAGTAACGGAAAGAAAGAAAAAAATATTTGCAGGCTATGTGTTAAAAATTGATGAGGAAACCATTACATTCCAACATGATTAAATCAATCACATTAACAAATATCAGGTGTTTTACTAAACAATCATTTGAATTTGATGAGAGAAGCACATATATCCATGGTGATAATGGAACAGGTAAAACATCTATTTTAGAAGCCATCCACATGGTATCAAATGGAAAATCTCACCGTACCAATGAAGATAAACATTTAATATTGAATGATATGCCTTTCGGAAAAATCTCTTTGCAAACATCAACAAACACGTATGATGTTGTCATTACACCTAAAGGAAAAAGAGTATGGGTGAATCAGCAAGAAATTCAGAAACTATCACTTTTTGTAGGAAGACTAAAATCAGTATTGTTTTCACCTGAAGACATTGATTTGATTAAGGGATCGCCACAGTATAAAAGACAATTTTTAGATGTTTCAATGATGCAGCTTGATCCAACATACATTGAGACGTTAAATACATATAAGAAACTATTAAAGCAAAGAAATGCATTACTTAAAAAACTTAACAAAGGTCAAGATGACACATTTCTGAACATATTATCACAACAATTAAGTGAATATGGTAAATCCATCATTACTCAAAGACAAACCTTTATAAACACACTCAATTATCATTTTAAAATCATATACCAGACAGTAAATAATGATGAAGCGAATGTTATTTATAAAGCAAACGTAAGTGCGGAAAATATTGAAGCAATCATGATAAAAAATCATGAGATCGATATGATATTAAATACAACATCAAGTGGTCCACACCGAGATGATATGCAAGTGATATTCAACAGCGCACTCGCAAAAGATAAAGCCTCTCAAGGTCAACAACGACTCCTTGCGATTGCGTTAAAATTAGCCGTATTAGAAATGATTAAAGAACATACCAAACAACCTGTTGTATTGCTGTTAGATGATGTGCTTAGTGAACTTGACGAAGATAAACAAAAGCTGATACTATCATACCAACAAGACAACCAACAAACAATTATAAACAGTGCACTTCCAAAAGAACTCACAAAAGGAAAAACGATTGCATTAAAAGGAGCTAATCATGAATGACTATAATGCACAGAATATACAAATTTTAGAAGGATTAGAAGCTGTAAGAAAGCGTCCCGGAATGTATATTGGATCGACAGGATCCAGAGGTTTACATCATCTCGTGTGGGAAATCGTTGATAATTCAATCGATGAAGCCCTCGCAGGACACGCGACACATGTTGAATTATATATTCAAAAAAACAACTATATTAAAGTTGTTGATGATGGTCGTGGTATTCCAGTAGATATTCACCCTAAAACCGGAAAACCAGCTGTAGAAACAATTTTAACCACATTACACGCAGGTGGTAAATTTGATGGAAAATCAT
>JBMTKL010000075.1:0-4133 GCA_049439405.1 Acholeplasmataceae bacterium
CTCTATTTCTATTATATCAAAAACACTCATCTCGTTTTGATAAAAATATCGAATAACACTTTCACCTAAATAAAAGGTAATCTTAGCACCTTCTGCTAAATGAAATAAAACACTCAGTTCATCATTCATACTTAATGTCTGTTCTGACCTTAAATATGACTGATTGATATCTCTTATTTAAATATGGTGGATGATTTGAGTATGACCCGTATTTTCTATGACATAGACTGAGTCACTACTCAAACTATTTAAATCTTCTTTATCCACACATATTCACATGGTTAATTGTTTAATGCATCTCCACCTTATGATAGACTCATTAGTGATATACTAATGCTGTTTAGGAGTTTATATGATCTTACATTTAAAAAATCCTCTAATCATGATGAAAGCAGGCGTTATATTTTTTTATGTTTTCATGTTGATAGCACAGCTTTTTCCACCAACAGGCTATGATTTATTCATTCATAACGTGAGTCAATTAGGTCCACAAAATTATCGACTAGCGTGGATCATGCAAATCGCCTTTATTGGATCTGCGCTTGTTTGGATATATGCCTTATATTTAAATAAAAAGACCCCTGTATTACATCCATCTGTAGCTTATGGGTTTTTAGCCATTAGTGTCTTCATTATTGTTGCCGGTTTATTTAAAGCGTCTTTAGAGACAGTCCCTGGAACGATTGATGTCTTAGAAGCCAATATTCATACCTATGCTGGACACGGCAGTCAAATCATTGGGCTTTTTATTTTACTTGAACATGTCTTTAAGTCTAAAGGGCCAATGAAAAAGATTCATGCGTTGTTTCTTTTATTATTAATCGTTTGGTCTGTATTTTTTGAATTATCACCAAATGTTGGTCTTTGGCAACGCATTCTTGCGGTGACACATTCAACATGGACACTTATGTTTTTAAATCAATATATAAAGAAAGAAAAGGTCACTTATGAAAAAGTCTGATATGACAACCGGTCCTATTTCAGGACATATTAAAAAAATAGCCATACCTGCATCCATAGGGTTTTTATTTAATACCCTATTTAATGTTGTTGATACCTTTTATGCTGGACAACTGTCTACAGATGCACTGTCTGGGTTAACGCTATCATTCCCAATCTTTTTTATTATTATTGCAATTTCGAGTGGATTTGGCAACGGATTATCTGCACTTCTCGCCAATGCCTTAGGTAAAAAAGACATTCATCTATTCCATGTGTATTTGCTTCATGCCATTATTTTTGGACTTGTCTTTGGTGTGTTATTTTTAACCGTCATTCCTTTAGTCATTGAACCTTATTTTAATATTACAGGTGCAGAAGGCATTGCCAAAGATAACGGGATTGCTTATACACATATGATTTTTATGGGTGGTATATTTTTTGTTTTCAATTTTATTTTAAATGCCGTGCTTCAAGCTCAAGGGAATGCAAAACCTTTTAGAAATTATTTAGTATTAGGCTTTTTCTTAAATCTTATTTTAGATCCACTTTTTATTTTTGGTTGGTTTGGACTACCAGAATTTGGAACGGTTGGGGTTGCCATTGCAACCATCATCGTTCAAGCCATTGGTACGACATATCTTATGTATAAAGTATGGACCTCTGAACTCTTTGAAAGACAAAGATTACACCTTAAAGAGTTTTCACTCAGTAAAATGAAAGATTTAATTGTTCAAGGACTCCCAGCATCACTCAATCTTGCGACTGTTGCATTAGGGATCTTTATTATTAACTATTTCGTTTTAGAATATGGTGATCAACTTGCTGTTGCTGCTTACGGTTCTGCACTACGGATTCAACAAATCGCATTACTTCCAACGATTGGACTTAATTTTGCGATCATCGCGATTGTCGGTCAAAACTTTGGTGCATGTCAAATGGACCGTGTCTGTGAAACAAAAAACAGCGCACTTAAAGCAGGGCTTATCATTGCGGGTATCGGTGGTATATTAGTCTTTATATTTGCACCTTCACTCATCGCAATCTTTAATGATACCCCACGTATCATTGAAGTCGGTACACTGTATTTAAGAATTGATACGGTTGGCTTTTTAGCGTATGTATTCATTAATATTCACGTCTCTACGTTGCAAGGTGTGAAAAAACCAACATACGGTTTATGGATTGCGATTTTTAGACAAATATCTCCAATCATCGTCTTCCCATTGTTAGCAGAAGTCGTCGGTCTAGGATTATCTGGTGTCTTTATTGGGATTGTTGTGGTTAACTGGACGGCAACATTCATTATTTTATGGATCACGACTCGCATTTTAAACAAACAAACATTAGCTCTAGCAGCTGCATAAAAGAAAAAGCGCTTATGCGCTTTTTTTATGTAACACTTTCATGATATACATACTCATGAATCCCATCCAAATGATCACAAGTCCATAAACATACGTTGGACTTCCAAGTGTGTCTAAAATGAGTGAAGAAAGAAGTGTCCCAATAATCGCTGAGATCCCGTATCCTAAAAAAACCTTTCCGTATACTAGAGCATATAAAGTTGTTCCTACTTCTCTTTTCACATACAATGGCATCATCGTTAACCATACCCCTAAATTAAACCAATAAAGACCATAACCAATAAAAAATAGCAGTAATGACTCACCTTGATTGATGATGTTCATGATACTTGCAAGAATAATCAGTCCAATACTGATAAGCGACAAAGCCTTAAATTTAAAGTGATCCATGAGATATCCGAACATGGGTCTTGATAGTGCATTGAGTAGCGCAAAGATACTGATAAAGCCTGCAATCGTCACTTTATCTTTTTCATAAATAGAGGTTCCGATTACATTCGTAAGGCCAATCATCATCAGTCCTACAAAAGTCATGGATGTAAATAAAAATAAATATTTACCCCATGAAGGAAGTGTTTGTTTTGTATCAATCACTTCTTTTTCTTTCATTTTTGGTATAAAGATAAATAATAACATTGTTAGTATTGCTGAAATGAAAGCATACACATAAAACAATGTATTGAGATCATAGGCATCAATCAAACGTCTTGCAATCGGAGAAAACACTACAGAAGATAAACCAAATCCAAAAAGCATCACACCAGATAATAAGCCCTTTTTACTAATCGGTTGTTTTTGAATGAGCATTAAAGGAATCCCATAAAGAATCCCAACAGCGAACCCCATCATCAGTCCATAACTGAAGATCAAGATCCAAATCGATGTCGTTAATGCTGAAATAAGCCAAGCAAGCGTAAAGAGTAATCCACCAAACATACTTAATTGTCTTGCGTGATTGGGTTGATTATATCGTCCAAACAAAAACATCCCTAACGCGAAACTTGCAAGGGATACCATATAAGGAATCCCACTCATGGTTGTATTGATAGATAACGTAATTTCTAATTCAGTTCGGTAAATTGAATACGTATAAACAGACCCTAAAAGCATCATAAATAAAAAGAAAATTACGTATACGATAAAAAAAGATTGTTTTTTCATATGTCTATTATACTCTAACTCCTTCCTTTTTAGATATAGATTGCCACTCATCAAGCATGAAAGATTATTCCATCGATAATTTTAAGAGTGCTTTCACTTGGTCCAGTTTTTCGTGAGCTTTTTTGATATGATAACAACCCATCCCGTGTTTGATACCTTTTAAATCTGCATAATCCATCAATCCTTGATGATACGCATTTAAATACAGTGTCATATGGTTTTTAGCCATACGTAATCCTACTTTAAAAAAAGGTTGATCTTTGAGTTTGGTATTTGAGTATGTCATCTCTCCAAATCCAATGATGTCTTTACCCCAGATCGCAGGTGTCTCACCTGTGACTTTAGTCATCACAGAAATAACCTTTTCCAAAGCTTTTTTTCGATCTGTTGGATACGTATAAAGAAATTCTTGAACTTTAATTTCTTGCTTCACTGTTTTCATATAAACTCCTATGTCTATTGTATCAAAACATTCACTAAAAATACTCAATGTAAGCGTATTATATCCAAATAAGGTTGCAAATTATCACTTATTCATATAAATTAAAAGCACCTTTTGGTGCTTTTATCTTTTTAATACTGCTGCAACAAATGCTTTAAACAATGGATGGGGTTTTAAAGGCCTTGATAAAAACTCAGGATGATACTGAACACCAATGAAAAAGG
>JBMTKL010000076.1:0-4086 GCA_049439405.1 Acholeplasmataceae bacterium
GGAGGACTCATTTGGTTTTACTTCTACACTTTAGATGAAATCGAATATTTCACCATGGGCCAAACTGATCCAGTGATAGTGCTCATTGAAAGTGACCGAGAAGCGCTTGAAATGTCACTTGCAGTATTATTTGATTACATATTAGATGTTAGAACAGCAATTGAAACACCACTCAATAACATTCAAACCATGCTAAATAGTGGTACCGCAACGAATGCTCAAATTGTGAGTGTCAAAGACCAAGTCGTCTATGCGGTTTATGAAAACTTACCAGACAGTGAACTTCTTGTGGAAGCGATGAACGTCATTTTTATGATCATATATGGTCAAATGGATTTAGATCCAGGCGCTGCTCAAGCAGATGCAGAAATCTTTGTCCCTCGGTTTTTACTTACAATGGAAGCATTCGCTGAATTCATGTATATGATTGATGAAGCAGATGTCGAAGAACTATTGACACTTTTAGATGCGCTTATGGTCAGTGAATCTGTTGATCCAGCGATTGACTTACTTGTTTGGGGCGCTGGTCACATCTTGGCATTTGAAGCAGCATTCCCGGCAATCGTTGCTGAACTAGAAGCGAATCAACTCTTTTTCTTAGATGTAAGTTTAATCACTGATGTTTTAGGGATGATGACTGATCTTGAGTCACTAGAAGTCATCTTAAACGATTTACTTGCAGTACAACAACCACTCATTAAAGATTATATGGAAGTCTTTGTTGAGACAGAAGGTGCACTCTTTAAAGACTTGAACGCATTAACTATGGGTACTGGAGGTATTGATGTTATCGTTGATGGGTTATTACCATATGTGCATGCGACAACGGAGAACTTAGTGACTGAAGCAATGGAATCATTGGTTGCAAATGTCCTTGAATTACTCGCACCTGAACTTGCAGTCGGCTTTGGATTAAGTGAAGCAGAAGCGATGAATTTAGTTGCAAGTATTACAGGTGATGTCAATGAATTACTCGCTGCGTTCTTAATTGTCGGTGAAGTGCTCATTGAATCAGCAGCAGAAGTATCACTAGATGATGCGATGGTCAGTGAAGATATGCTTTTCTTAGCCGTACTTGATATTCTCGCATTGATGTTTGTTGATCCTACATTTGAAACGTCTTATGTCAATGTTTTTGAAGGATTAGATCGCATATTAAATAAACCAGAAGTATTAGCATTAACGATGATGACTGCTGAAGACGTCCAAATGATGCTTACTGATTTAGATATGATGCTCACTGATCTCATCGATATGGTCACCTTAGCCGCAGCGATTGATCCAGAAACGATGACAGAAGAAGAAGAACAACTCCTCATGGGATTATTTGAGATGTTTGCAGCATTACTTGCACCAACAGAAGAACCATTCCCTGAGCCAGTGATGGTGGATGCGACCTATGATGCAGTGAATGAAACGATTGTGATCACGAATAGTGACACGGTTGCTTATGAATTAGACATTTATATTTATGATGAAGACTTTAATTACATCGAATACATAACACTCTCATTACCAGCACTTGATAGTGAGACCTATGCGTTTAGTGCAGGAATCACGTATTACTATGTAGAAGTCATTATAAATGATGTTAACGGATATTATTTAGATTTTATTGATTTTGAAATTAATTAAAGTAAAAAAGAAGCATTCGTGCTTCTTTTTTTATGCTATAATATTGACCATGAAGACAACCATTATTTCACTGAAAGACTTAACTCAAAAAGAGATTAAAAACACTTTTGAAAAAGGACTACCCATCCCGTTTCCCACTGAAACGGTATTTGGTTTAGGTGCGCCTTTTGATGACTTCAATGTGATCGAAAACGTATTTGAACTTAAGGGTAGACCTCAAGATAATCCACTCATTGTTCATATCTCAAGAAAAGACATGCTTCATGAGGTGGCTCATATCACTGAAGATGCATCAACGCTTATGGATACTTTTTTCCCAGGACCTTTAACACTTGTATTAAAAAAACAAGAAGCTGTTTCAAGTGTTGTGACTGCAGGAAAAGAGACAGTCGCGGTGAGAATGCCTTCACATCCTGTCGCTTTAACGTTGATTGATAGCATTGGTAAACCTATGGTCGCGCCTTCAGCGAACCTTTCAGGAAAACCTTCAGCCACTGAAGCGAAGCATGTATATGATGATTTTAACGGTCATATACCATTTATTATCGAAGGTGAAGCTACATCCATTGGTATCGAATCAACCATTGTCGATATGACTCAAAAACCTTATACGATACTAAGACCAGGCTACATTTCAAAAGCGGATTTAGAACGTGTATTAGGTCCTATGTTTGATGGCGAAAGCCAAGTGGTCGCACCTGGGATGATCCATCCACACTATGAACCGACACATCCACTTTATATTTTACAAGGTAGTGATGAAGCCATCATTAACTTTATGAAAAAAAAAGACCACGCGGTCTTTATTGGGCATCATAGATTTCAATCAAAGATTAAATCTATGATATCAATGGGTCATAATGATAACGAAATGATACAATCACTATATAAAATATTAAGAGAAACTAACCATTTAAACATTCAAGACATCTATACTCATGAGATCCATCACGTGGCGTATATGAACCGTTTAATGAAAGCTGCAAAAGGGAAGGTTATTCCTTTGAAAGATTCACCGGACACGCCATCACATGTCTTGTCGAAAACACTTTAACCACTTTCATCACATACATGAGCATTCCGAATGCGAATGATAAGCTATAAGAATCTTCTACAAGTCCAAAAATAAATGCGCCAATCATCACAAGTGCCCAAGCAAACACATGTTTAAATCTGGTCATGGTTAAAATCCAGTATGAACACAGTGTTGTGGTCACATACATCACCATAGGAAGTAGTGGAGCCACATCAAATAAAAAAACAAAACATATTGGATAAATATGAACAACCGGAAATACCTTCACGAGGCGTTCATGACGGTCATAATACTTGATGACTGAAGGTGTTGTATTTATATATGCACCAGCAATTAAATCCGATAAAATAATACTAAAAATTACCGCACGAATCGGACTAAGAAGGTAATAATTAGGATCGACTGAATAACTTAAAAAATGACCGAGTATTAACCAAAACACAATCCAAAAGATATCGATGTATCGGAGTGTTTCTCCAAATAAAGGTTGTAGTTTTTTCGTAATGTGTATCACTTGATTCGCTCCTTGAAATCGGGTATCATACGTTCGGTTAAATTATAACACAAAGAGGTAAGATGATGACATACCAAGAAATTTATAAGCAAGTTAAAACAGGACAAGCCACATTTGTTGATGTCAGAACGAAAGAAGAATATGACATGGGTCATATCCCTGGTGCGATTTTATGTGATCTACAAACACTGATGGAAAAAGCACAGGACATACTTAAAGATCAACAAAAAACCTACTACATTTATTGCCAGTCAGGAAATCGTAGTCAATTTGCAGAGATGCAACTCAAAATGATGGGTTATCAAAAGGTTTTTGATATCGGAGGTATCATTGATTGGCCATTTGAGATTGAATAAAAAAAAACACCAGCTGGTGTTTTTTTTATCGTTAACGAGGCATAATCGTCATTGTTTCATTCATAAAGGTAATCTCATAAGTTCCTGCAGGAATGATGATGTTATTATATGTAGCTTCTGCTTGAATGTTGACGCCATTTGCTTCAGTCACAAAATCATATCCATACCAAGTATCACCAATTTTCACCTTAAATTGTGTTGTATCCGTAAGCGTCAGTGTGAAAGTATAGGTGCCATCAGTTTCATCCATCATATACATTTGATTTTCTGTCCAACCATTGATATCACTCATAATGTATGCATTGGTTTCAGTTTGATTGGTTGAATCTTCTAAAGGTTGATTTAATGTGACGACAACAGATGATAATGCAGGTACTGTTAGGGTTTGATGCATCACTGTAGGTTGAATGGTTTGAGAGACACTTCCTAAGATGCTTTCAAAGGCATCATGCATGACAGATATATTAGAATCTGTCAGGTTATGAATGATGAGGATGGTGTCATCGCCATCTTGTATTTGGTAACTTAAAAGTGATGCATCTAAG
>JBMTKL010000077.1:0-3688 GCA_049439405.1 Acholeplasmataceae bacterium
AGTGTCTTATTATAAGGAGACTTAAATGCAAGAAAAGAAAACGATTTATACCATTGCAGAAGCATTAGGATTGTCACCAGGAACCATTTCAAAGGTGATCAATCAAAATGGTAATGTAAGTGAACAAACAAGAGAAAGAGTCTTGTCATACATCAAAGAAGTTGGATATGTACCAGCGACGTCTGCAAGAATGCTTAAATCAAAAAAGACATTTTCAATAGGTATTGTATTTACTGAAGAACTCAATATTGGATTAGAACATTCATTTTTCTCGAGTGTCTTGCAAAATTTTAAAAATGAAGCAGAACGTAGAGGCTATGAGTTATCGTTTATCGTAAAAAGACTCGGAGCCCATGAAATGTCATATTTTGAATGGTGTATGAATAAACGTGTTGATGGTGTTTACATCGTCACAGGAGATGAAAAAGACCGAGGCATCGTGGAACTTATTGAAAGTCACATCCCTTGTATTTCAACTGACCTTGTCATGTCACAGCTACCTGCGATTGTTTCTGACAATCGACAAGGTGTCGTATTAGCGTTAGAATTTGTTAAGAATACACTAAAAAAAGATAATGTAGCACTCATATCCGGACCACTTAAATCAAAATCTTTTGAAGAACGATATCAAGCCTATCAAGCATTAGTGAAAAAAGAAGAATGGGAACAAGAAAAAAGTTCTGTCGTATTTACTGAAAGTTTTGGTATTACTTCGGGTTATCGTGCAGTATTAGAAATGATGGCACTGATTAAAAAAAGGCCAGAAGTCATCTTTGTAACCTCAGATGATATTGCATTAGGAGTCCTCAAAGGACTAAGGGACTTAGACATCAAAGTACCAGAAGATGTGCAACTCATTGGATTTGACGATATGCCATTTTCAAAACATTACACCCCATCACTTACAACGATTGCACAAAACCGTCATGAGTTAGGGACGTTAGCAGCAAAAACATTAATTCATAAAATAGAACATCCTGATGATGAAATGGATATGGTGACAAGAATACCTGTTCAACTTATTGTTAGAGAATCAACCTTACAGGAGTAATTATGTATACACAAAACAAATATCAATTAAAAAAATCATTTTCAAGTTTCTTGTCAGGCGTTGCAGGTATTCACGGTATTCCGATGTGGGTGTATTATGTGAATCGTGGACAACTTATTAGTGGATTTGGATTGCACCATAAAAATGGTGCAATGATGGAGTTTTATCCAGCCAATCAAGCGTATGAAAATGTTTCTAAACAAGGGTTTAGAACATTTTTAAAACAGGGTGAGTTTGTATTTGAATGTTTTAAAGTTGAAAACAGTACGAATCAAACACTTGAAGTATACGCGCATGAAGTATCCATTACCGAAGTGATACCAGCATTGAAAGCCACGTTACGTGTGACGTATTTTACAGTTCCAAATAGTGATCTTGCGGGATTGGTAAGAAAAGTATCGCTTGAATTTGATGAAACACCATCAACATCTGTTGACATCATTGATGGTTTGACACATATATTGCCTGCGAAGCTTGATGCTGGATTACTTAAAGGGATGAGTAATACACTGAGAAGTTGGATGAGAAGTTATGAAAAAGATAAAACGATGTTTTATCATTTATCAGCATCTATTGGTGATACTGAGCAAGTGACGCTCATGCCGGATGTCAACACATATCAAACCGTCGGGTTACCTCATCTCAACTATATTACAGATCTAACTGTGATTTTTGGAAATGATACATCCATGAGTTTACCAAGTGGACTAAACGCCTTTGATTTAAGTCAACAAAGTCAAGTGAATCACATTCCAGCAGCCATGAGTTTTGGGACTGTGAATGAAAACACAACGTTTTATTCTTTATTTTCTACACAACCTGTAGATACTTTATATTTAGAACAAGCAAAACAGTTTGATGCAACTTGGTTTGAACAAAAACAGGCTGAAAATAAAGCACTGCATGATGATTTGATGTCTGCTGTAGAAACGAAGACCTCTAATCCGACCTTTGATGCGTATTTAAAATATTGTTATATGGATAATGTATTACGTGGTGGCAAACCTTATATGCTTGAAAACAAAGAAGGTCGCATTCCTTATTATGTCTATTCACGTAAGCATGGGGATTTAGAAAGAGATTATAATTTCTTCATGTTAGAACCCAATTATTTATCTCAAGGAAATGGTAATTTTAGAGATGTGCTACAAAATCGTAGAAATGACATGTTTTTTGAACCGGCCATCAAAGATTTTAATATTCAACAGTTTGCAACATTCATTCAAGCCGATGGATACAATCCTTTAAATATCCAAGGGATTTTATTCCACTATGAAGGTTCTGAGTCATTTGATCAAGATATTGATCATATGTTTAGAGAAGGATATAGTCCTGGTGCACTGTATGCACTACTTAAATCAAAAAACAAATTAGGTTTATTTGATCCGATTATCAAAGCTTCATCAAGTGAATTTATTGCCCATTTCCATGAAGGGTATTGGGAAGATCATTTCACCTACATTTACGATTTGATTGAAACATATCAATCAGTTTATCCTGATGATATGATGAGGATGTTATTTGATACGTCAGTCAATTACTACCTTTCTCCAGCAAAAGTGATGCCAAGAGATCAAAAATACGTGAAGACCGCTTCAGGACTTGTGAGACAATATGGATCCATGATGCATGTTGAAAGAACGTCACACTGGTTAATGGCAAACGAACACGTCGCAACAACATCAGTATATGGGAAATTATTATCACTTGCTACAAATAAAGTACTTCATTTAGATCCAAACAATAAAGGATTGATGTATGAAGGTGGTAAACCGGGTTGGAATGATGCCATGAATGGGTTGCCTGGCTTATTTGGATCTGGTGTTTCTGAAGTCTTCGAACTATATAAACTCTTGGATTTAGTTCATTCATTTTCATTTGAAACGCAATCGATTCGAATCTTGAAACCATTTAAAGTCTTGCTTGATGAAGTCTTGCGTGTTGATTTTGAAAACTTTAATGAAAGGTTAACGATATTAGAGGCATATCGTGACGCTATAGAAGAATCACTAGAAGAAGTGGATGTCCTCTTATCAGAAATCAGACCGGCCATTGAAAAGATGTTTAAGGTTATCAAAGAAGTCGTGAAACAATATGAATCATATGATGTCATTCCAACCTATATTACGTATGAAGCAGAAGATGTGACGTTATTAGGAACAAAAACGCATTTAGGTTACGATGCCGTAAGTGTTAGATCTTTTAAAGAAGTGGATGTCCCTTATTTCCTTGAAGGAAATGCAAGGTATTTGAAATCTTTTGCGAGTGCTGAGCGTGCAGAAGCGCTTAATAAAGAAGTGATGTCTTCTGAGATTTTTGATCAGAAATTAAAGATGTATAAAACCAGTGCTCCGCTTGACGACGCATCATTTGAAATTGGAAGAATTAAAGCATTCACACCAGGATGGCTTGAAAGTGAATCCATTTTCCTACATATGACTTATAAATATTTATTAGGTTTACTCGTTAGTGGTGCGTATAAAGATTTTTATCAAGCGATTCAAACAAATATGATATGTTATTTAGATGATCAAGTGTATGGACGATCGATTTTAGAAAACAGTTCATTTTTAGCAAGTTCCAGAAATCCTGATCCAAGACTTCATGGACAAGGTTTTGTGGCAAGGCTTTCAGGAT
>JBMTKL010000078.1:0-3661 GCA_049439405.1 Acholeplasmataceae bacterium
GATCAATTTCATATGGATGTGATACTTCAACATATCGAGTTTTCTCATCAAGAATTGTATCAAGAGAAAAAGATGGATTGTTATATTTTTAGGATAGAAATTCCTCGATTAGGTGTTCATCAGTTACTAGAACACTTAAAAATGATTGTAACCTATTTCGATAATACCTCATTATCATTATATTTAGGTGTTCTAGAAATATTTCCTTCAATTGTTCACCAAACCACATCATGGGACCATATTGAAGTCACTAGACATAAAGATATCATGACTATTCAAGCCTTTGATATTAAAGCTTTGTCTTGTCAAGCTAACATACTTTTTTCATATGTCTATACACTTGAATTGTCTTGTAGTAATCAAATCATGACAGCGACTTTTACCATGGATGACATCATTTTTACAGATGTACCACTCATTATTCAACTCAATCAAGAAGAAGAGTGGATTATTGGTATGAAGTGGATTTCATCACTGCGTATGCTTCAACAAACGGAGGGATATCACCGTGCTTACACCTATTATATCGCTACATCAAATTAAACATTATGATATGAAAAAAGCATATTCACTAAACATATACAAAGATGAAAAAGTATTGATTACGGGTCCTAATGGTGTTGGAAAGACAACATTACTTCAAATCATTGCAGGTTGGATAAAACCGCAGCAAGGGCATGCATATATAAAAAATGTTAACATTGGATATTTACATGGTATGAAGTATTTACCAAAACAGATGCGTGTTTTAGAGTTTTTACATCAGCTGTATCAAATATATGGGGCATCTATTGATCCATGGTTATGGATGATTTTGTTCATAGATCAGCAAAAAATGATACACCAATTATCTAAAGGTCAAAAACAAAAATTACTATTAATCATGTGTTTCTTAGGTAATCCTGATATTGTATTATTAGATGAACCTTTTGATGGATTAGACAAACTAACGACTGAAAAACTCTTACACTATATCCAAGCGTATCAACATACCATCATTATGACAAGCCATCAAGCGTTGATGACATCTTTTAAGAAACACATCCGTTTATGACACATTGGTACCAATCATATGCCACTTTAAAATTGGTTATGATTTCAATGATTTGGGGTATGTATGTTCATATGGACATTTTTTTAGGACAAACTGAAACGATACAACCATATCTTAATCGGTACCTCGAGGGATTATATCCCATCATCATGAGTAGTGTGTATTTATATTTTTTTCATCACCCAAAAAGACATATGATTTATTATTTGATGAAGAAAAACTCAATCGTCAAGTGGATACATATCATCAGTGATTTTAAGGTGATGATGTACATGATTATTTTTCTGTGCATTCATATCCTTGTCATCCTTTTCAATCAAGCTTCATTATCACTTGTTCTTGTGGTTATCACTGAAACTTTTAAATATACATTACTCACTTTACTCACGTTTCAAATCACGGATCAACTAATATACAGAGTACTGATACAACTCACATTTTTAACAATGTATTTATATAGTCATACAGTTCAACTCATTCTACCTTATGTCATACTTAACAAACATACCCATACTTTAGAGGCATATGTTGTCGTTTTAGGTCTTATGTTGATACTTATATGTTTAAGATGGTTGAAATATCTTAGGATTAGAGTAAATCCTTGACATTATTGAAGCGATTCGTTATAATGAAATAGCTGTGGAAAGAAGCGTATGCTCGCCTGATGATACATTCATAGGCAAATAGTCACAAAAAATAATCAATCATTTTATTTTTTGTCTGCATACGTACACTTGACAGTGTACGTTTTTATTTTATACGGAGGAAAAAACTATTAGACGTTATCCAAGGACGAAACCCGTCAAACACATTGATCCTGTCAATGAACATATTAAAGAAAAACAAGTATTAGTCATCGATGAAAAAGGTGAAAAATTAGGTATTTTAGACACACAAGAAGCAATCGATATGGCATTTGACCGTGAATTAGATTTAATGGTCGTGTCACCGAATGCAAAACCACCTGTTGCTAAATTTTTAGATTATTCTAGATATCGTTACGAACAACAACGTAAACAAAAAGAAATGAAGAAAAAATCGCAACAAGCTGAACTTAAAGAATTAAGATTAAGTCCAGTCATCGATCAACATGATTTAGAAACGAAACTTAATCATGCCAAAAAGTTTTTATCAAAGGGACATAAGGTTAAAATGTCAATGAGATTCTTTGGACGTATGATCACTCATATTGATGTGGGTAGAGAAGTGATGAATCAATTTGTAGAATTAGTCAGTGACTATGGTAATGCTGAAAATAAACCAAAAATGGATGGTCGATATTTGGTCGTTATTATTGCACCAATCGATAAAAAATAAAAAGGAGAACAACAATGCCAAAACAAAAAACACACAGTGGACTTAAAAAACGTATTAAAGTCACAGGTACTGGAAAACTCATGCGTGGTCGTGCATATAAAAACCATTTAGCAATGAGCAAAACAACAAAACAAAACAGACAATTAAGAGGTGAGGCAAGCGTTTCTGCATCAGATAAAAAACGTATTAAGAGTCTCATTTCTGACATGCTATAAGGAGATAGAACATGCCAAGAGTAAAAGGTGGAACGACGACACGTGCACGTCGTAAGAAAATATTAAAATTAGCAAAAGGGTACGTGGGATCAAGACGTTTACTTTATAAAACCGCACACGAACAAGTGATGAAGTCACTTTCATATGCGTATCGTGACCGTAAACAACGTAAACGTGAATTTAGAAAATTATGGATTTCACGTATCAATGCAGCTTGTAAACTTAATGATTTTAAATATTCAAAACTCATCCATGGGTTAGCATTAGCGAATGTTCAACTCAACCGTAAAATGTTAGCAGAGCTTGCAATCGAGCAACCTGAAGATTTTACTTCACTAGTAGAGCTTGCAAAAAATGCAATCAACGGTGAATTGCCAAAACCAGCAAAAGTATCAGGTGCGAAAGCAGCGCCTAAAGCAGCGCCTAAAGCTGAACCAAAAGCTGAAGTCATTGAACCAGTTGAAAAAGTTGAAGCACCAGCAAAAGATGTTGATTATGACACAAAGAAAGTTGCTGAATTAAAAGAATTAGCAAAAGAAAAAGGATTAACTGGGTTCTCAGCAATGAAAAAAGCTGAACTCGTTGAACTGTTAAAAAATTCATAAAAAATGTACATTAAAGGATGCAAATGCATCCTTTTTTTGTATAATAAATGTATGAAATTTAGACTCATTACAAGTATTGTTTTACTCATTGTCATCCTGTTATTGCTCCCTTATGCCATCCTTGCATTAGAACCATTTGGTCAAGGTGTTTTTGCTTTAGTGATGTTCTTTATATTCTTTATTGTTGGTTATTATATTTATGGTGGACTTGCTAAATTAGCTGTATATATGATTTATTTTATGTTATTGCTGCTTGGATTATTTTATTTGCCTGATATATATCAAGTGACTGTATCTTTAGTGGCAACCTTTATCATTTTAGTCAATCCATTACAATCTCTAGAAAGAAAAATATCAAAAAGGCTTTCTAAAGAATTTACAAATCCTATTAAGATTAGTATATCTGGAACGTATTGGCCGTATGTTGAATATCGTAAAGACATGAAAGAATTTTATCATTTACCACAAAC
>JBMTKL010000079.1:0-3618 GCA_049439405.1 Acholeplasmataceae bacterium
TGGATGTACCGGGAACTTGAATATGGAGCATGTAAAGTAAATTAAAAATGACGATTTCTCGTCATTTTGTTATTTTTCATATATTTAGGAGTGTAATTAAATTGTAATGAATCATTAAAGGAGTGTTTTATGTTTGATGTTAAAGACTTGAAATTTACTTATCCAAAAAACAAGGATGCTACCATTCAAGGTATATCATTTAATATAAAAAAAGGTGAAATCTTTGGGTTTTTGGGACCTTCAGGTGCTGGTAAATCTACCACACAGAAATTACTATTAAAATTACTATCAGGCGCAGAAGGATTAATTACCTTTAATGGGTCTCCTGTAGATGAACTCGGTAGTGAGTTTTATGAATCTATAGGTGTTTCTTTTGAAATGCCTATTCATTTCACTAAAATGACCGCTTTAGAAAATATGACTTTTTTCTCTTCTCTTTATCAACAAAAAGCTGATATTGAAGCATTAATGACGCGTGTTGGATTATGGAAAGATAAAGATAAACTCATCTCCGAATATTCTAAAGGGATGAAAATTCGATTAAACATCGTCCGTGCACTATTAAATCAACCAACAATGTTATTTTTAGATGAACCTACGAATGGTCTAGATCCGAAAAATGCGATGATTTTAAAAGACATGATTAGAGAATATCGTGATCAAGGTGGAACAGTATTTATTACCTCTCATATCATGAGTGATATCGAGCAGTTATGCGACCGTGTCGCATTCATTGTTGATGGAAAAATTGTTGAATTAGCATCTCCTAGAGATCTTAAATTAAGATACGGCAAAAAAGAAGTCACCGTTGAATACAAAGATGATGAGGGCAACAACAAGAAACAATCATTTGATATGGATAAAAAAGAAAGTATTCATGAACTTTCAACATTTATTAAAACAACACCGTTTGAAACGATACATAGTGGAGAAACGACACTAGAAGATATTTTTATTCAAGTCACAGGTGTCACGTTAAGAGACGATCATGCTTAGTAAACTCATTAAAGGCGAACTCACCAGATTGCAAAAATATAATGTGACTTTAATCACATTACTAGTCGCTCTGTTATGGGGTGGTATGCTTTACTTCATTAATGATGATGGTATCTTTATGTCTATTTTACCATTGATTGTTTTAATAGATGTTTCTGTCATGTCACTGATGTATACTGGTGCGGTGTTGTATTTTGAAAAGTCTGAGTCAACCATGCCATCACTTCTAGTCACACCTGCTACTGATCAAGAGCTGATTCTTAGTAAAATCATTGCTAATGTCATTCATCAGACGATATCTACATTATTAGTCGTAGGTGCATTTATACTCATTAGAAATATTGAAGTCAACTTAGTGATGTTAATTCCACTCATGATGCTTATCATTGCATTACATACGCTATTAGGGTTTGTATTAACGTATCACTCTAAAGGTTTTACGGGAATGCTCACAAACATGATGGTGATTTTGATTATATTAGCTGTACCTTCAGTGCTTATTACTTTAAATGTCATCGATCCTGCACCATGGTTGAGCTATATCCTTCTACTCAGCCCAATTGAACAAGCAACACAGCTCATTAACGGTGTCTTTTTAGAAACCTTCAATCTAGAGTTTTTTATATCGATCCTACTCATGATGATATATTTTATTTGTATTTACATGTTTTATGTCAAACCAACGTATAAAACTTTTGTTCAGAAAGGAAGTGGTGTATAAATGTTTTTAAAAGTTTTAAAACATGAACTTCGAGGCTTAACAAGAGATAGAATGTATTTATTTTTCGTGATTTACGAAATGATCTTAATTGTTGCAGCAACGTTTTTACTCCCTTATCTAGAAGATGTTTCAGGTCCTTTAGCGATGCAAATCGCAATGATTGTCTTTTTACTCATGAGTGGTATTGTATTTGGAGCCATCACAGGATTTACGATTTTAGATGATCAAGATGATGGCGTGATGTTCTCATTAAGAGTCACACCAATCAATGTAAAAATGTATATTGGTTTTAAATTGCTTGCATCTTACGTCTTCTCTATCATTGGTACTTTAGCACTATTAATGATTACTGGAATCTATGAGGGTGTGCCTTTCATTGACTATGCGATGCTTGTCGTATTAGCATCATTACAAGCACCTTTTATTGCACTTGTTATGACCACTTTTGCATCGAATAAAGTTGAAGGATTTGTTTATATGAAACTTACTGGATTAACATTAGCAGGTCCGATTTTAGCATTGTTTTTGTCAGATGCCAAGGAATTTTTAGTTAGTATCTTTCCTGGGTTTTGGCCAGCAAGATTACTCATTATGGAAATGACTCAAGCAACTTTTACATTTCAATCTTCATGGATATATTTTATTTTAGGACTTGCATTTAACTTAGCAATCATCTACGCATTTATGAAACTTTTTTCAAAAAAACATCAGTTACAATAGGAGGAAATGATGGAAGTATTATCAATTTTTTTAATTATTTATGGGATATTAGTAACGTATCTTGTACTCACTAAAGCAAGCTTTGTGTTTAATAATCCCAAAGCTAAAGTTTTCCAAAAATGGATGGGTGAAAAAGGAACCTATTACTTCTTTTTAGCATTTGGTTTAGCTGCACTCATTGCAGGTATTATCATTCAAATGAATTTATAAAAAGTGTTTTGGTTTCTAAAGATATTTGACCAGTTTCATAAAGTTTATGAACGGCATCACGAATCGCGATGCCTTTTTTTATCCATTGTTTTTGATGATGATTAAATGTATAGATTTCAAATAATGCTTGCCTTTCTATAACACCTGTGTGTTTACACAGGTGACATCCTTTACCTTTGCATGCATTACATTGAATAGGAATTAATGTCTGAAATATCATCATTTTTACAGTATGTTGAAGACTATCACTTAAATGAAAACTCTTTAGTCTTTCTATGATGTGTTCAGGTGAGTTTGCATGCATTGTTGATAAGACGATATGTCCTGTAAGTGAAGCTTTCATCACAATTTTTGCGGATATTTCATCACGAATCTCTCCTATCATGATAATATCCGGATCAAGTCTTAAGATATGTTTTAAAGCTTTTTCATAAAATGTGTTCGTGGATTCGTTGATCTTTATTTGAGTCGCATCTTCAATGATATATTCAATCGGATCTTCTAAGGTAATGATGTGTTCAACATGCTTTCTAAGATGACGAATCACCGCGTGAAGTGATGTTGATTTTCCACTTCCTGTTGCGCCAGCGAGTAGTATTAAACCTTGCTTCATATGAAGTGTTGCTTTTAACAACTGCAATTGTGCTTCTTTCATCCCTAAATCACTGATGTTTTGAAACATTTGGTGGTCATTGATAACTCTTATGACCATGTGTTCACCATGAAATGTAGGTATTGTTGCAATCCTATACATATGTTTTTCTTGATGGCTTTCTCTGTAAAACATCCCATCTTGAGGTAATTGTTCTAGTCCAACATGCAACTTGGATAATACTTTGTAACGTCTCATTAACGCTTGATGTAATGAAACATCATGCTCATGGTAAGTTCTCAGCAACCCATGGATGCGATATTTCACATATCCTTTGCCTGCATCTCGTGTTAAATGGATATCTGATGCTTGAAGTGCA
>JBMTKL010000080.1:0-3598 GCA_049439405.1 Acholeplasmataceae bacterium
CACGACGAGATTTTAAAACAACGAATAGAAGATGGATTATATGATGATGAATACTACTGGTACGGTCTAACGATGCGTGCACGAGCGATTATATATGCTAAAGATCGAGTAAGTGTAAGTGATTTATCTACATATGAAGATTTATCCAATGAAAAGTGGAATGACAAAATCGCCATTCGTTCAAGTTCAAATCTTTACAATATTTCATGGATTGCATCTATGATGATGAATCATGGCGTTTCAAACACAGAAATATTTTTAAATCAATTTGTTGATAGATTTTATCGCACGCCTGCAGGCAATGACCGAGATCAAGCGAAACTTGTGGCATCCAATGTAGGTGCAGATATTGCGATTATGAATACGTATTATATGGGTCTTCTTTTGAATGCTTCAAGTGAATACGAAAGAGAAGTTGGTGCCTCATTAGGTGTCTTTTTCCCTAACCAAGGTGACAATGAATCAGGTACGCACATCAATATTAGTGCTGCTGGTATCGTTAAAGCTTCGAATCAAGTGGAAGAGTCGATTCAATTCATACGGTTCTTGACAAGTGATGATGCTCAATCTCATTTTACAAATGTCAATTATGAATATCCTGTAAACCCACAAACAACTTGGAATGAATTACTAGTATCATGGGGAACGTTTAAAAGACAAACACTCGATTTAAATATACTTGGAAATTACCACGAACAAGCCTATGAATTAATGATTGGAGCTGGTTGGTTATAATTAGACAATTGAAACAAAGGCAACCATTTTTATTTTCGGGTATCATCATGTTTTTAGTCATTTTTATTCCGACGGTGCTTTCGTTATCTAAAATATTAGAGTCGAGTGATAAGTGGGCGTTTATTGTAGAGCAATTACTTGAAGCATATATCACTCAAACGTTCATTTTAGTATGTAGTGTCATTGTTTTAACGTTAGCACTTGGTGTGTTTTCTGCCTATATCATTTCGACGTATACATTTAAAGGACGAAAATTATTAGAAATATTTTTATATTTGCCGATGGCTGTTCCTCCCTATGTATTAAGTTATATTTATGTAGATTCTATATCGTTTCAAGGAAGACTCTATCGTTTGTTTAGCATTTTAGGGATAAAGTTTGAACTCAATGTTTTTAATATGGGTATGGCGATTATTGTGCTTTCATTATCACTTTTCCCATATGTATATATCCCGCTTAAATCATATTTAAAACATCGAAATCTCATGTATGAAGATGTCGCAAAATTGCTTCATAAATCCCGCTTAAAGACGTTGATTCATGTTAAAATACCAATGATGTTACCCACATTATTGACAGCGGGTATGTTTGTATTGTTTGAAACACTGAATGATTATGGTGTTTCAAAATACTTGAATTTAAAAACATTAACCGTAGGAATGTTTGATGCTTGGTTTCAACTTAATGACATGACTGCAGCATTTTATTTAGCTTTTATTTATATAGGACTCATCCTTGTCGTGATGTTCATTTTTCAAGTCTTCAATCAACATAAAAGCACTGCTGAAGTTGGACATTATAAAAAACAAACATACAAACCCTTACACCAGTGGAGAAGATATGTCTATCCAGCATCCCTATGGATCATAATCATATTCAGTCTTTTATGGCCACTTGTTGAGTTAATACTAAATGTCATACAATCAATGGATTATACGAACATAAGACCTTTTTTAGATGCTTTAGGAAGCACTTTAATCATTGCATTTACAGCATCAACACTCATTATTTTTATCTCATTATTTGTAGGAAATTTTTACAGGTTTGCAAAACGGAAGTGGATGAAGAAAATGTCTAATTTATTTGTCGTTGGATATGCACTTCCAGGCGTCATCATTGCATTTATTTATTATGTTTTCTTTATACAATTAGACAGTCTATTTGGACCAATATATGATCTTTTTAGAGTCGAAGGATTAGTGCTATCTCTTAGTATTTGGATGTTAATCGCAGCACTTGTATTCAGATTTTTCGCCATTGGATATAGACAAGTGATTGCATCATATACATCTGTTGGCATGACTCAAACACTCACTTCATATACCCTTCATATGAGCAAATTAAAAACGCTATGGTTCGTTGACGTCCCTATGATAAAAAAAGGATTGATTGCAGGATTTTTAATTAGTTTTATTGATATTTCAAAAGAACTTCCGATGACGTTACTTTTAAGACCATTTAATATGCAAACATTATCAACATTAACATTTACACACATAAATAATGAAGATATTCAAGGGGCTTCATTACCTAGTTTGGCACTCATTTTAATATCGATGGTATTTATATATATGCTGTCAGGAAAGAATAGGTAAACATATGTTTCTTAATATCGAAAATATTTCATTTTCATATGGACATAAGGTCATCATTCGTGATGTGTCTTTAGTGCTAAATAAAGGTGAAACGGTGATTATCCAAGGCGCCTCTGGATCAGGAAAGACGACACTGTTTAAAATGATTTCAGGACTTGAGTTTCCACAAAGTGGATCCATTCACATTGACCAAGATTGTATGTTTTCTGAAGATGGTGCGTGTATTAATCCAGAAAAAAGACAGGTTGGTTTCATCTTTCAAGAGTACGCTTTATTTCCACATATGACTGTATATGATAATATAAAATTCGGATGTCATCATATGCCAAAAGCACTTCAACAGCCATACATCATGGCTTTAATCAAGGATATGGATTTGGAAGGACATGAAGAAAAGTATCCCCATATGTTATCTGGTGGACAAATGCAACGTGTAGCTATTGCAAGAGCGCTTGCGAATCGGCCAAAGATATTATTAATGGATGAACCATTTTCTAATCTAGACGAAGCACTTAAAGATACACTTATTCCTCAATTAAAGATGATTTTTAAAAAATATCAACTGACCGTCTTAATTGCAACTCACCATCAAAGAGATATCAATTTACTTGATGCAAGAGTTGTGGTATTAAAAGACGGTACCTTAAAAGAAAAAAAGTCTAGCTAATCTAGACTTTTATAATTTAGAAATGAATGTTTTTACAAAGATAGGTAAATCTTTAGGTGTTCTAGAAGTAACATAGTTTCCATCGACAACAACAGCGTCATCAACATAAATAGCCCCTGCGTTCACCACATCATCTTTAATCGAATGATAACACGTTAATTTTTTACCTTTGATGTCACATGCAGAAATCATGATCCATGGTCCGTGACATATAGAAGCTATAGTTTTTTCTAAGACATCTAGATCTCTAACGAACTTGATGATATCTTTAGAACGTCTCATATAATCTGGAGAAAAACCACCTGGAATCACAAGACCATCATAGTCTCTTGCATCTACATCTGTGACTGCATGTGTGGTGACGGCTGGTAGTCCGTGTTTAGATTTATAAGCCTCTCCCCTTTTTACACCAATAAGATCAACAGTAAAGCCTTCTTCAAGCAACCGATAATATGGATAATATAGTTCAAAATCATCGTATAAATTTTCAACAAGTATCGCAATTCTTTTCATTGTATTCACCTCGTATGATTTTATTATACAAGGTTTTTATATACATAAAGGTATGATGCTAAACTATTTTTAAAGATGTTAAAAAAAT
>JBMTKL010000081.1:0-3582 GCA_049439405.1 Acholeplasmataceae bacterium
AACTGGTGTTGTCGCAATTGATGCGATTGTTGCAATTGTAAACTTAGACAATCCAGTGAATAATGTCTCAGCAACAGACTTAAGAGATATTTATGAAGGAAATGTTACGACTTGGGAACCTCTAGTGACTCGTCAAACATTAGATTCTACCATTTCAGTCTACACTCGTGACACTTCTTCAGGAACACGTGCAGGATTTATGGGTAAGATTGGATTCGACGAAGCAGAATCAGATGACTCAGTATTAGTCGATGGTTTTATTATTGCAGGTAACTCAGAAATTATTGCTGCAGTACAAAATGATACATCTGCCGTTGGTTACATCTCATTATCAACGTTAGATTCTAGTTTAGTTAAAGGTTTAGATTTTGAAGGTGTTGAACCAACAACTGAAAATGTATTAGATGGTTCATACTTATTAGCAAGACGTTTTAACTACATGTTACGTGATGACTATTCAGTATACGGTTCAGATGCAGCTGCTTATGAAGCAATCTCAGAAGCATTTGTTGCTTATATGTCATCATCAGAAGGTTTAGCAACGATTGCAGCTGCTGGTGGTATTGTAGATTTAACATCAGGAACTCCATGGGCTCAAGTCAAAGCAGATCACCCTATTTGTGATGCAGATAACTCAGGTCTTACTGTGAAGTTTGGTGGATCAGATTCAGTTGAAAAAATTGCAAAAGCATTATCAGCAGACTTTGCACCTAAATGTGGAAATTTCGTTCCTGAACACAACCACACAGGATCATCAAATGCTTACAAAGGACTAAATGGCGCAAACAACGCAGTAGATGATGCATTATCAATTATGATTGGGTTTGCATCTCGTGAATTTAAAGCTACAGAACCTGCAGTGACAACTGGTGTTGTCGCAATTGATGCGATTGTTGCAATTGTAAACTTAGACAATCCACTTACAAGCATTACTGCTTCTGCTTTAAGAAGAATTTATGCTGGTGACGTGACATCTTGGTCAGATTTCTTTTAATCAATAAATTTTAGTTATCAGACAAAACACCAATCATTTGATTGGTGTTTTGCCTTAAAAAAAGAGGTATATTATGCAACGTGTGCAATCATTCATTACACCCGAAAAAATAAAGAAAAAAAATAGAAAAGATAAGATAACTAGACAAATATTTCTTAGTGCAAGTGTGCTATCAGCATCATTTGTTATTTTAGTTGTTGTAATAATATCACTAAAAGGTATTACTCCGTTCATTTCAAATTATGTAGGATTTAATAACGCAACAGGGACTTTGACACTGCCGACAGTGAATCCTGTTAAATTTCTGATTGGGAATCAGTGGTTAAACGGACCCGTAGGGGCATCAAGTGATTATGCCGTTGGATTTGCTATTTTGAATACATTTATTGCGGTCATTTTATCTTTAGTATTGACAGTTCCAGTTGCTGTGCTAACTGCATTGCTCATTGCAAAAGTAGCACCAAAAAGAATTGCAGCATTATTAAGAACAGTTGTCGAACTACTCGCATCAATTCCGTCAATTATTTACGGTGTCATCGGGTTAGGAGTCATTACAAAAATCGTACAATGGATTGGTGAGATTTTTAATTATCAAACCGCTGCTGGATTGTCGCTTTTATCAACGATACTCGTCCTTTTTATGATGACGTTACCAACAATCACAGCAGTTGCTGAAACATCCATTAGAGCGGTTAAAAATGATATCGTTGAAGGATCACTTGCACTGAGTGCAACACCAATGCAAACTTATTTTAAAGTTGTTCTTGTAGCAGCAAAAAGTGGTATTTTCGCAGGTGTAATTTTAGGAGTTGGGCGTGCACTAGGAGAAGCAACTGCGGTCTCTATGGTATCAGGGAATGCATTTAGTGGTGTGACACTAAATCCACTTGCAACCACATCAACACTAACTTCTAGAATGTTACTTGGAATTAAAGAAACAACAGGGATTGATTATGATATTAGATTTTCAGTAGGTCTTGTTCTAATGCTTGTCATACTCGTCACGAATGTAACGTTAAAATGGGTCATGAAGAAAGTAGGGAATTTAGATGAGAGTTAGTAAAAAACTATATGACAAAATAGCTTCAACACTCGTCTATGTACTTGGTTTCGTTGGCGTTATCATTTTATCAATGATTGTCATTTATGTGTTTAACACAGGAGCATCTTTGGTAAAATGGGACACGATTGTTGGTGATTCTCAAACCATTAATACCAATGTTAAACTAGATGATGGACCAAGTACTTACCCATTAGAGACAGTATTAGATGAAGATATTTTTTACTCTGAGTCATGGGGGATTGGATTTGTTGATGCAATCGATAGAGAAGGTCATTCTATTGTTGAAATCGCTTATTTGCATCCTAACACACCATTTTTAACATCGTTAGATAAAAATAATATTAATGAAAAAGGTGATCCTAATATCATCGAAATTAAACTTAATACTTCTGTAGAAAAAGCTATTTTAGATAATTATACAGAATTTGCGTTTTATGCTGATGGGGCTGAAAACATGCGAGACGCATTTGAATCTTCAACTCAAATTGATGATATGACTGTACAAATTGTTGGTGGAGGGATTAGAGGATCGGTGATTACGACACTATGGATGATAGTCTTTACATTAATTTTATCAGTTCCTGTAGGAGTCGCAACAGCGATATATTTCAATGAATTTTCAAGAAAAACGAGATTTAGTAACGTGATACGTTCTCTTGTAGATATGCTCACTGGTGTCCCATCTATTATTTATGGTTTATTAGGTGCCGCAATATTTGTTCCGCTCCTTAATAATACAATTAATACAGGTGGTGGATCAATCTTATCAGGTGCATTAACAATGGCTGTCATCTTACTTCCTACGATTATCAAATCTACAGAAGAAGCACTAAAAGTCATCCCTGATGATTTAAGAAGAGGGTCACTTGCGCTCGGTGCCAATCAAACCCAAACCATTTTTAAAGTGATTTTACCAAATGCAACACCTGGTATTCTCACAGGGATTTTACTCGGAATCGGAAGAATCATGGGAGAATCGGCTGCACTTATTTTCGCGGTAGGAGCAGTGACCAAAGATACGATTATTCTAACTGAAAGATCATCAACACTCGCTGTACATATCTGGGTAATTATGGGTGGTGAAGCTCCAAACTTTGAGCTTGCTGCAGCGATTGCAATTATCATTTTAGCCGTTGTATTTGTCATTAATTTTATTGTGAAGATCTTTGCAAAACGTCTTCAAAAAAATATGAATTGGAGTTAACAACATGAGTCAAACAAAAGAAAAACAAGCAGTATTTAAACTAAGAGATATCGATTTATTTTATGGTGACTTCCAAGCCATCAAAAAAATAAATATGGATATCAACTATCATGAGGTGACCGCATTTATTGGACCTTCAGGGTGTGGTAAATCAACTTTTATTCGGATTTTAAATCGTATGAATGATTTGATTCCAACTTGTAGAGTTGAGGGTCATGTTACTTACGAAGGTAATGACGTCTATGACAAAAACTTTGATGTGATTGAACTCCGTTCAAAAGTAGGCATGGTATTTCAAAAGCCTAACCCATTTCCAATGAG
>JBMTKL010000082.1:0-3570 GCA_049439405.1 Acholeplasmataceae bacterium
ATAAATTTCCTCTGAGCTTAAAGGTAAAGAAGAAGATTCTAATACTGCTAATAAGTCTTTTCGTTGTTGAGTCATTCTCATAGGCTCATCCTTTCATTTTAGAATACAAACTACTTCCTAAAAAAAGTAAAGTATATATCATGACAATCATTGCACTTGCAGGTACATTGAGTGGGTGTGCAACAACAATTCCTAAAACACTTGAAATAAAAGCTACGGCTATTCCTATGAAAAATGTTGATTTAAATGAGTGCGACATGCGTGAAGCGATAGCGGAAGGAAAAATAATGAATGATGTTATGAGCAAAACTCCAATTGAACGTACACCAATGACGATGAATAATGATGTTAGTATCGCAAGAAAATATCGTATCAAAGAGACATTAATTTTTAAGAAGGTTGCATAATTTTCGTCATAAGTCATTAAAAATAACTGTTTATAAAAGTATTTAACAAAAAGTCCGATTAAAAGAAGAATGAGACTAGCGAGTATTAAATCTCCAGACCTTAAAGTGAAAATATTTCCAACAAGAAGTGATTCAATTGAAACATTAAAAGAACTATTAGTTTTCACTAAAATAAGACCTAAGGCAAATGTAAATGATGTCACAATACCAATGGAGACATCTCCTTGAATTTTAATTGTTGTTTGCATGTATTGTATAAGTATACTAGAAATCATGACGAAAGGAATGGCTAGCCATAAAGGTTGATCAAAAAATAGTAGTCCAATGACGAGTCCAGTAAAACTTACATGGGATAATCCATGTGCAATCATGCCCTGTTGATTTAGTACTAAAAAAGGACTCAATAATGATGCCGATATAGAAATTATAATCGCGATTAATAACGCTTCTTGTAAAAAACTATAGGTAAAAAAATCAATCATGACGGTGTCCTTCGTGTGAAAACTTTTGAAACTCTTTATACGTGCCAAAAAAACGCACACTTTGATCGATATATAAAACCTTACATTTGGTTTTAACGACGTCCGTTAAGTCATGTGTAACATGAACAATCGTCATATTGTGTTTGGATTGTAGTTGATGTAATAATGCTAAAAATGTTTCTCTAAAAGTGGGATCAAGTGCACTTGTAGGCTCATCTAAAATGAGCAACTCAGGGTTTAATAATAGTGCTCGAATTAGGAAAACACGTTGTTTTTGTCCACCTGATAAGACTTTCATTGGTTTAAATTTATAATCAAACATATTGATTTCGTTAAGCCAATGATCGATTAGGTTTTCATCTTTGGTGATGTTTTTCAAAACTTCATAAACGGTCATAGGCACATGATCAGATACATGTAAGGTTTGTGGAAGATATCCCATACGCGTAGTAGCAATTGTCATTGACCCTGATGTTGAAGGCATTAATCCTACGATGATTTTCATAAGCGTTGATTTACCGCTTCCATTTGGTCCTACTACGTGTAAAAAATCACCTTTTTTAATGGAGAAGGTGATTTTTTGTAATGCTTGATATAGTCCGAAATTTTTATTTATATCATGTAATTGAATCATAATTTAATTGTATCACAGTTTTAATGTTTTGAATGTTTTGTTCAAAAATATCAAATAAAGTCATGTTGTTCATCGCGTCAGTTGAACTTATATTGTGAAACTGATGGAGTTCGTAATATGACACTGTCTTATTCTGTGCTGTTAATTCAGATTGAATAGTTTTTGCTGCAAGTGGTTCATTGTCAAATACTGGTTCAATGAAAAAAGCTCTGATGTCTTTTTCAATCAATTCAGCTGTGAAAGTTGATAATTCCAAAGATGACAATTCAGCATCTGGTATAAATTCTGGAAACAAAGCAATGATTTCTAATCCGTAATCCTCACCGAATTCTGACATCGCATTATGACCTGCAATGTATACTTTCAAGTCAATATCACTGTATGAAGCTAAGAATGTGTTTAGATTAGTATCTAATTGTGTTAAGGTATTTAAGTAGGCATCAGCTCTTAATTCAAAAGTATCTTCTAGTTCGGGTTTTATCTCAATCATATGATCTAAAATGACATGAACCATGTGTCTCATTGTGTTTGGATTTGTCCAGTAGTGAACGTCAGCATGATCATGATCGTCTTCTTCATCATCGTGTTCATGTTCTTCATCATGGTGATCGTCTTCTTCATCACCGTGTGCTTCCTCGTGGTGTGCTTCGCTTTCAACTTCTAAATTCAGTATTGTCGTATTAGAAAGTGATAGTTCACCCGCCCACACTTCTAATTCATCAGAGGTGTATATGAGTAATGAAGCATTTTCAATTAACGTTCTATCACTTGAAGTGATTTCATAACTATGAGGACTTGTTGCAAATGGTAAGATGTTGTGAACGGTTAAATCATCACCTGCAATGGCTCTCACCATGTCATATTGCGGGAAAAGTGTCGTCACAACGTCGTAAGTTTCATTACTTGAATCACATGCTGAAATAACATGAATCATGACTAGTAATAATATAAATGTAAATACTTTTTTCATTTTTAAATTTCCTTTGTGCGAATCGTTTGCAATAAGATTATAACATAAATGACTCTTAATGCAAAATATTCGCAATAAGAATTTTTTTATTGAGTTATTCGCTTTTCCGTGGTATTATAAATGTACTACAAGTGGGAGCTCGTTTTCCACTTGTTTTATTGAGGTAAACAAATGAATATAGAAAAGATCAAACTGCTTATTGATGAGCATATCAAAAAAAAACCGTTTGTTTTGTATGATGTGAAAGAAACAACAATCTTTGATACACATGCTTTAGAAATACTTATAGATAACGAGAAAGGTCCTATTTCAACAGAAGACATCACATTCGTTCATCAATTTTTATTGACTTTACCGGATGAAGTGATACCTGACACGCTTATGATTGAAGTATCATCGGTTGGCGTAGAGAGACCACTCGAATATTTAAGTGATTATGAAAAAGCAATTGGAAGATATATCTTTGTAACGTCTGATTACTATAAAGGATACGGGACACTTCAAGCTGTAAACGAACAAAAAATCACCATTCAGTACCAAGAAAAAACAAAACAAAAAACCATACAAATTCCGCTTCAAGCAATATCCAATGCTCGACGCGCAGTAAAAATATAGGAGCAAATAATGATAAGTAAAGAATTTTTTAGAAATATTGAAGCAGTCGCTGAAGAAAAAGGATTAACTGTTGATCAGGTTAAAGAAGCTTTTTCATTAGGTCTGATCGCCGGATGCAAAAAAGCGCATGATGTGCGTTCTTGTCGTGTTGAGATGAAAGAAGAGAAAAATGAAATCTTGCTTTTTAAACAACAGCTTGTTGTAGAAGAATATAGTTTGGAAAATGAAAAAAATTATTCTCAAATATTACTTCCGGATGCAAAAGAAATCAAGAAAAGCATTAAAGTAGGAAATGTATTAGAAGAAAAAGTCAATCCTCAAGACTTCGGACATTTCGCAGTTCGAGACTTTAAGAGTCGTCTCAATGAAGCACTTATTTCTATGCAAAAAGAAAATTTATACAACCATTTCAAATAGTTTGAAAATGATATGCTTAATTGTCGTGTCATTGATGTCAAAGAA
>JBMTKL010000083.1:0-3550 GCA_049439405.1 Acholeplasmataceae bacterium
TTTGTATTTTCTAGAGATTTCGTTAGAGGATTTAATCAATTTAAAGATACCGACAAAGACGCAGAGGATCATCTGTAATGACCAATACAACAATTGCAGCGATTGCAACGCCTTACGGCAAAGGTGCGCTATCCATCATTAGAGTTAGTGGAACTCAAGCAATTGTGGAGATGAACAAAATATTTAAGGGAAAAGATTTATTAACAGTTCAGCCAAATTCAATTCATTACGGTAAAATTTATGATGAACATAGATTTGTAGATGAAGTGATGGTTGCGGTTTATCATGCACCAAAATCATACACAGGAGAACCTATGGTTGAATTGTTTGGTCATGGTGGGATGCTTGTCACTGAAGACGTACTAAAAACCATACTCACACTAGATATCGAAAAAGCAAAACCCGGAGAATTTACTGAACGCGCATATTTGAATGGCAAAATAGATTTAATTCAAGCTGAATCTATTATGGATATGATTGAAGCAGAACATGAATATGCATTATCAATCGCAAAACACGGGCTTCAATCAAATATCTCAAAAAAAATCAATCAATTTAGAACTCAAATCATGAACTGGATTGCACATATTGAAGTAAACATCGATTATCCAGAATATGAAAGTGAATATGCTTTAGGACATGAAACACTAAAACCCGAGCTAAAAACATTCTTAAAAACACTTGAAAATGTGCTTGTGGAATCAAAAAGAAATAAACTGATTAGAGAAGGCATTAAAACAGCAATTGTAGGAAAACCTAATGTAGGCAAGAGTAGTTTATTAAATGCGCTTTTAAACGAAGATAAAGCAATCGTAACACACATACCTGGTACAACTCGAGATGTTGTTGAAGGTAAAATTTCGATTCACGGAACGATGCTTCATTTACTTGATACGGCAGGCATAAGAAAAACAGATGATCATGTGGAATCTATAGGTATTCAAAAATCAAAACAAATGATTGATCAAGCACAGCTTGTTATATTCGTTGTAGATGCCTCTGAAACGTTAACAAAAGATGATCACGAGCTTTATGAACTCATTCAAAATAAACCTCATGTCATCGTTGGAAACAAAGTCGATATTTCAAAAACCACATTACCATTTGAAAGCATCGACATATCTGCTAAAAATAGACAAGGGCTAGAGCAATTAGAGACTTCTATCTTAAACCTTTTTGCGTTAGAAAATATTGAAACAAGAGATATGAATTACTTATCTAACCAGCGTCAAATTGATTTATTAGAAGACGCAACAACATATGTAAAACAAGCGATAGAAACGATTGAAGGTCGCTTGCCTATCGATATGGTTCAATTAGATTTAAGACATGCGTGGGAAGCCTTATCTGATATCTCGGGTGCGAGATATCACGAGAGCCTTGTCGATGATATGTTTAGAAAATTTTGTTTAGGGAAATAAACCATTTATCCATGATATAATGAAACAAAGGAGAACGTATGAGTTATGTTGCTTTGTACCGCACATATAGACCTAAGACATTTAGCGATGTCGTTGGTCAAGAAGCGGTAATACAAACATTATTAAATGCATTAGAATACAATAAGTCGGCTCATGCCTATCTTTTTAGTGGTCCCAGAGGTACGGGTAAAACAAGTGTCGCAAAACTATTTGGAAAAGCGATTAATTGTTTTAGAGAAGGTGATGAAACATATCCTGGATGTGAGACGTATCAAACGCTAACATCAAGTGATATGGGGGATATTATTGAACTTGATGCCGCTTCAAACAATGGTGTTGATGAAATAAGAGATATCAGAGATAAAGTCAAATACATGCCTTCTTTAGGTAAGTATAAAGTATATATCATAGATGAAGTCCACATGTTAACAACAGGTGCATTTAACGCGTTACTTAAAACATTAGAAGAACCACCAAAACACGTCATTTTCATTTTAGCGACAACAGAAATTCATAAAATTCCAGCGACAATTTTATCTCGTTGTCAACGATTTGATTTCTCGCTTGTCGATGACAAAAAAATTATCGAAAGACTCACATTTATCTGTGAGAAAGAAAACATTAAAATCTCAGAAGATGCAATACATGCAATCGCAAAACATGGACAAGGTTCAGTAAGAGATGCAATATCTTTATTAGATCAAGTGTCTGCCTATGCTCAAGGAAACATAGAATTAGATGTCGTATATGAAGTTGCGGGGACAGTTTCCTCTAACGACATCGTAAAATTGTTAACTTCAATCATAGACAAAGACCATGTCAATGCTTTGAAAAGCATTGAACAGCTTTTAAAAAGTGGAAAAGAAGTGACTAGAATTTTAGTTGATTTTGTCGATGTATTAAGTGATTTCCTCACCGCAAAAGCAACCAAAACAAAAACGCATCAACACCAAGGGCTTATTGAATCGGTATCCTTTTCTAAGTTATATCATTATTTAGATGTGTTGAATACGTTACAATATGACATTAAATTTACAAATCAAAAAGAAGCATATTTAGAATTAGCAATTATTAAGATGATTGAACATCAAACCATTATTCAAGCAGATTTGATGACAGAAATACAACAATTAAGACAACAAGTAGAAAGCCTTAAAAAACAACAGGTTCACGTTGAAAAAACAGAACTCAAAGAAGAACCTAAAAAAGATACTGTACAACCACCACAAACCCACAGGGAGCCGCTTGTAACCATAGAAGATATAACAAACATTTTAAACCGTTCAGACAAAAACAAAAAAGATTTGTTACTTCGTGGTTGGCCATCATTAGAACACTACGATGAACCTGGATTTGAACTTACGGCTAGCTTGCTATACAAAGGATCCTTAGAAGCGATATCAGAACAAGATGAGATGTTACTTGTTTATGATGATTTACTTACATGCGAAAGGATGTATGAACAAGATGTCATGAATCAAGTCCTTACAATCTTAAATCAAAAGCGTGATTTAGTGAAAGGGTATAAAGCAATCTTAAGAGAAGATTGGGCATCTATAAGATCTCAATATATTAAACTGTGGAAAGCGGGAGATAAATCTCCGAAATTATCACCAATTGATTTAAAATTATACAAGACATCAAACGAAGAAACAAGTGAACCAGAGATCGTCACGGTTGCCAAAGAATACTTTGGCGATGATATCGAAATAAAGAGGTAAAACAATGAATCCAAACATGCTTAATAAATTAAAAAAGATGCAAAAACAAATGTTAGAAGCTCAAGAACAACTCGAATCAAAAGAGTTTTTTGGCAAGGCAAGTGGTGTCACTGTCATCATGCAAGGTACACGCCAAATGATTGACATTGAAATTAGTAAAGAATTACTAGATGAACCTGAATTGCTACAAGATGCAATTGTGATGGCGACGAATGATGCCATGAAGCAAATTGAAAAAGAAACAGAACAAACACTTGGACAATTTTCAGGTGGTTTAGGCGGCTTTGGATTTTAATGTATCCAAAAGTAATTCTTAAACTCATTGAAGACTTTCAACAACTTCCAGGTATTGGAGAAAAAACAGCAGAAAGACTTGCGCTTCATGTTGTGACTAAAATGCCAAAAGAT
>JBMTKL010000084.1:0-3427 GCA_049439405.1 Acholeplasmataceae bacterium
TGGTTAGATGTTATTTCGATTCCACAAGTATATGATGATAGTATACAAACATTGTTGTATGATTTAAAAGTAAAAACGCCAGATGTGTTAAATCATGTAAAAAAACATTTATTATCTTTAGACAAAACAACACTAGGGAATACGTTTATAGAGGGTTTAAGATATGATAAATTAGGTCTTGAACTACAAGAGGACGTATTTATCATCGATCCTATTCCTAACTTGTTTTTTCAGCGTGATCCGATGTTCATCATTGATGAAGTTGCGGTGATAAGTCATATGGCGTCTCAAGCTAGATTTAGAGAATCATTTATGTCTAAAATGGTTGTCAGTTTTCACCCATTGTTTAAGGGTGTTCATGTGATTGATATGAATCAACAACCTGCAAAGATTGAAGGTGGAGACGTCCTACTTCATGATGATATGATATGGATTGGAAGTTCACAAAGAACGGATAAGGCTGCAATCTTATATTTAAAACAAGCGTTAAACGCTCTTGGTGTTTATAAGAAAATCATTGTTTTTGATATCCCAAAAACAAGAGCTTATATGCATTTAGATACGATTATTACAGTGTTAAATCATGACACGTATGTCTTAGATCCTTTCGCCTTCAAACATGTAAAATTATTTGAATTGAATGAAACATTTGAGCTTATCGATATGTCATTTGAATCGTGGTTAAAAACGATTTCAAAAGAACCTAAGGTGATTTATGTCGGTGGTGGAGATGCAATTTACTCTGCAAGGGAACAATGGAATGATGCAGCGAATACCGTTGCAATAAAACCAGGCCATGTCATTTGTTATGACCGTAATGATATGACAAACTCACTTATAAAAAAAGAAGGAATCAACGTTCAATCTATTCCTTCATCAGAACTTTCTAGAGGACGTGGTGGTCCACATTGTATGACGATGCCACTCCAAAGAAAAAGCCATACATAACGTATGGCTATAACATAATTTCGATACCTGCATGTGACCCTTCATCTTCATAGATGAGGGTTTTTTTATCGTAAAGTTTAAGGCTGATGTCACCAGATAAACCTTCTTTGATATGCTGGTTCATTTGACCATCTTTAGGGGATGGCAAGTCAACAAAATGTTTAGTTGATGCATGTATATGAAGCGTATATCTTCTTTTCTTTAGTATGATGCTAACTTGATTACTTGTATGTGAAATAGAAGTTACTTTAGAAAAGTTATAAGTTGCAAAGCGGTACTCTTTTTGATGCACATGAAGCACACAAATAAAGCCCTTAAATTTAATACCTAAATAAGGAATCGTTGCATAAGAAAAGAAAAATGAAGTCTTAGAATCTTTAAAATGCGCACATTGTAGCCATGCATAATGACTTGGAAATGACGTGCCCCAATCTTTTTCTAAATAACCAAGCGTGTCTTTAAAAGAGATTGCTTCTGTACCGTAAAGTAACGATCCATCAACGTGATGTCTCATCGATATAATGCCATGTTTTGTTTCCATAAAAGGTAAGTATGCAAGTGGACCCATAATATTAGGCACTAGAAAAGATTTATCAATAGGATGTAAATCTTGATGCTTTAAATGACCTTGGAGTGATAATGTTTTGTCTTGAATATTTAATATGATTTCGTCTTTTAAAAATGTTGATTGTCCGATTTGAATGACCATGTCTTTTGGATGATAAGAAAATTCACTGACATCATAGCGGATGTAAAAGGTTTCTAGTTTTGCATCTTTTGCCAAATAGATCTGAATAAATGCATGTGCATCTTTATCATTTAAACTAATACCCGGAATACACGCAAAAGAAACTTTATTATCACGAGAAAGATATTTAAAGTACCATCCTTCAAAATAGTTTTTTTTATTCAAATGTCCTTGAAAAATCTCAGGATGGTTAATTTTATAAATCATATATACCCCATAAAAAAAGACTAAGTTTCCTTAGTCTTTATTGTAACATATTAAGGTTGGAAGACTCCGAATAAAACGAGCCATGTTAAAATTGTTTTCGCAACTAACGATAACACAATGTAGCCTCGTTCTCCGTATAAGTAATCTTTAAATTTACCCACACCTTTATATTGTAACCACATATTGACCGGGAAAGTGTTAAATGCTACAAAATATGTCGCTAAAATTCCCCATACGAAACCAGGTACTTGGTCAATGTTTGGATTCACACCGATGTAAAATGCGATCGCAACCCACGGTGCAAGACCTAAAATTGAACCGAAAATAAAAGGTAACCAGTTCGTTTTATTTTTGGTTTTGTCTTTACCACTGTTTAAAAGTTCCATATCAAGTCCAAATAAATTCATCCCTGCATTTGCGAGTGCGATGAGTGCAAACACTGCAACGTCTCTAACACCAAATAATGCTGAAATTAACACAATCATGATTGATGAACTTAATGCATATTCATACCAACGATAAACGTTGATTCCTTTTTTTAATCCTTCACGGTATTTGTTTTTGTTTGGGAAAGCAATTAAAAAGTGGAACAATGCAGAGAGTAACAAGAAGCTCGCTGTGAGTTCTAAGAAAGGAAGATTAAACAACACATCGGTAGTTGTTAACATTAAGTCCCCACCCACACCTGAAGGATCTGGTACAAATTCTAAATAATTACCTACAACACCTACTGAAAAGTCAAAAGTGTCACTTAAATTAGGATATACAAATAAGGCAAATGCCATCATAAGTAATCCTTGAACTAAATGGACAAATCCCATTTTTTTATTAAACGAGATTAACTTATCAATTTTTAAATCGACATTTAGTTCTTGTTTTACGCCTTTTTCCATAATATCTCCTTTATAACGTTTCTAAATAAAGTATATCACACTATGTCACATGATGTTTCATCTTTTTCTGGTTATGGTAAAATATGGTTTGTTAAGGGGTATACTACGTGAAAAAAGTCATTGTTATTGGAGCGGGCGTCGCAGGATTATCCTCAGCGATTCGACTTCAAGCTCAAGGGTACGAAGTTCATATTTATGAAAAAAATAATCGTGTTGGCGGTCGAATGAATCAACTAAAAGACAAAGGATTCACCTTTGACTATGGTCCAACAATAACCATGCTTCCTGATGAATATAAGGATGTATTTTTTTCATCTGGTGCCAATCCTGATGATTATTTAGAGATGACTCCACTTAATCCACTATATACGCTTTATTTTCCAAATCAAAAACCCTTTACAGTGTCTTCACATTTACCAGAACTTATGAAAACGTTAGAAGCCTTTGGTGAAGATGAAGCTCAAGGATATTTAAACTACCTTCAAGATGTATATGAAAGATATGTTCGTGCGAAAAAGCACTTTTTAGATGTATCATATCGTAAACCATCTGATTTTTATAATTTGAAAACACTGTATCATGGTTTAAAACTAAGAACATTAGGGAATGCTTACAATTCCATTTCTAAGTT
>JBMTKL010000085.1:0-3413 GCA_049439405.1 Acholeplasmataceae bacterium
TTTTGTGTGCAGGATTTCAAGCTAAATGTCATGGACAATTTGTACGTATTTGGGAATCTGAGGCTGATCAAAATATTTTATGTAGCTTATTATTAAAGCATCAATCTAGTGAAAAAGATATTCAGTTTCAAGTTTCATCAATCATGATGTCCATCTTAAGGGATTTTGATATTGAATCAACATTTAAACCACCCAATGATATTATGATTGATGAAAAGAAAATGTGTGGTGTCATCGTTGATCAACTTTTTGAAGGCGAAAAACTACAAGCTACCATCATTGGAATTGGACTTAATGTAAATCAAACATCCTTTCAACTTCAAAGTGCAACATCGATGAAGCTTGTCTCTAATCTTGACTATAACATCGATGAAATAAAAACACATATTTACGAAAAATTAAAAAGGTTTATTTAAAACCTTTTTTATATAGTATGGCTCCACAAAAGCATTAAATTAAACCTAATGTGTTTATTTTTAACTTATATGTGTGTATTTTTTTAATTTTATGATAAAATAAAGCAGGCAAAAAATTATAAAGGAATGTCTTATGAAAAGAGATAAATTTGTTGTCATTGGATGTGGACGATTTGGTGGTCAAGTTGCTACTGAGCGATCAGAAGAAAAACTTGATGTCATTGTTATTGACGAAGATGAATCATCATTCAGAAAGTTACATGATAACTTTGGTGGATTTAAACAAGTTGGAGACGCGACACAATTAGATATTCTCAAACAAGGTAAGATTGAAGAAGCATTAAATGTTTTAATCGCTACCAATAGAGATAATGTCAATATTTTAATTGCAAACATCTGTGACAAAATTTTTGGTGTGCCAAATATTTACATTCGGTTAATGGATACCGAGAAAGAAGCATTAATTGAAAGCAAGAATATTCATGCCATATATCCTTATAAATTATCATTAAAATCATTTTCAGAACAATTTAACCAAGATGATGAACAGGATGTGCTGTCATGAAAATTATTGTTGCTGGTGGTCGTGTAGAAGCAGATTATGTCATTAATAGTTTTAAAGAATCTAATCATACGATTACGATTATTAATCCTGATAAAGACTATGCATCTTATTTAGCTTCTAGACATGAAAGACCTGTTTTTGCAGGTGACCCTACAAAAATATATGTTTTAGAAGAAGCAGAAATCAACAACGCTGATATCTTTTTAGCATTATCAGATGATGATACAGATAACTATATCATGTGTATGACTGCAAAAACGGTATTTGGTATTAAAAAAGTTGTTGCGATTGTTAGAAATCCTAATAATGTCAAAACGTTTAAAGATTTAGGCATTGACCGGGTTATCAATGCGACTAATTTACTTGTGACACATATTGGTAATGACACAGCACTTACGAATTTAACAAGAACGATTTCGATCGATGAAGATGAAAAAGTGGTTGTCGTTGAAATTGCAATTAACGATGATTTCCCTTTTATTGATCAAGAGATAAAAGATATTAAATTACCCAATAGAATTAATGTGAGTTGCATATTTAGAGACCCTGTGGTGATTATTCCACACGGGGAAACAAAAATTAAAAAAGGAGATAAACTCCTCATTGTCACAAGTCAAGACGGTAAAGATGACGTGAATAAATTTTTTGAAAAACGATTATGACAACAGAACAAAAAACCATAAAATCACTTGATGGTTATCAATTAATTGCATATTATTTAACTCAGTTTATGTTCGTCGTAGGTGTCGTTTTGATGGTACCTGCAATATCGTTACTTTTTTATCCGAGCGAATATATTATTTTTCTAAAGTATTTCTTTCCACCAGCAGCCATCTTAATGCTTGTTGGTGTTTTTACGTATTATTATTTTAAATCTTATGAAAAAAACAAACTTGCAAGACATCAAGATGCGGTTCTCGTCGTTTTAATATGGATTATGTCTCTGATTTTATCAGGGATTCCGTTTTTATTTATGGGGTACTCATTTACACATGCTATCTTTGAAACAACATCAGGGTATTCCACAACAGGACTCACGATAGTTGATGTCACGACGGCACCAAAAATATTACTTATGTTTAGAAGTTTTATGCAGTTTTTCGGTGGTGTCGGATTCGTATTAGTTTTAACATCTGTTATTTCAAATCAAATAGGGATGCGTCTGTATCAAGCAGAAGGACATAATGATCAACTCGTTCCTAATCTCTTAAAGTCTGCCAAATATATCATGCGGATTTATATCCTATATATTGTCATAGGTATTATCTTTTATGTTATTTTTGGAATGCCTCTTTATGATGCGATTAATCATTCTATTAGTGCTGTTGCCACAGGTGGATTTAGTGTTAAAGCAGCTTCCATCGCTGCATATCAAAGTGTAGCAATTGAAGTGACCACCATTGTGCTCATGATTTTAGGTGGTACGAACTTTTTTGTACATTATATTTTACTTATTAAAAGAGAATTTAAAAGTGTTTTTGCACATATTGAGTTAAAAGTTTTTGCGGTCATCGCAAGTACGACAATCGTGTTCTCATTGCTGAGCTTAATGAGTTATCTTGATTTAGGATTTGGTGAAGCACTTAGACAATCAAGTTTTCAATTAATATCAGCCATTACAGGGACTGGATATCAAACCATTCCTTCGTTTAAAGGGTTACCTTCAACTATGTTTTTCTTTATCATTTTAACCATGATCTTAGGTGCGGGTATGGGATCAACCGCTGGTGGGATTAAGCAATACCGTATTGGTCTCATGGCAAAATCTCAATATTGGCAAATTCAAGAAATGCTTTCACATAAAAAAACCATTCGTGCACGAATGATTAACCGAGTGGGTAAAAAGTTTAATGTTGAAAAAGAAGATATGTTACAAAACTATATGTTCATTACAACGTATATCATAGTTTTACTATTAGGGACAGTCATTATAATGGCCTATAATCATTCATTTGAAGATGCACTCTTTGAATTTGCAAGTGCACTTGGAACAGTTGGATTATCTGTTGGTATTATGAATAGTAGTTCTCCAGCTTTGATTTTATGGACGGGTACATTTGGAATGTTTTTAGGACGTTTAGAATTCTATGTGGTTTTCATTGCGACAAGTAAATTGATCTTAGATGTGTTCAAGAAAAAAGTAGTATAAAAAAGCGAATCCGAAGATTCGCTCTTTTTTTATTTATATGGATCGTAAGTGATTTCACTGAGTCTTTCATAGTTATTTGTCATGTCGTGTGCTGTAATCGCACCATTACTGATCACATAAAGTGTTTGATCAATATAAACAGCACGTTCAATGTTGTAGTAATAATAGTAATTACGATACATTGAGGTTTCATCTTGGAGTATGTCATTAATATAAATGTCACTATGTGTTATGACTTTTTCAACAGTAATCGGCGTATCAAGATTTGTTGGATCAACATGGA
>JBMTKL010000086.1:0-3309 GCA_049439405.1 Acholeplasmataceae bacterium
AATGAAGATTTTTACCGTTTAGATATCGGTCAAGATTTGACGACACTACTTCCTAAAAAGGAAACACTACCAAAAGATGATTTTCATATTGGAGATTATGTCAAAGTATTCGTATCTTCAGTAGAAATCAAAGGGAAGTGGCCAAAAGTATTTGTTTCAAGAACACATCCGAGTTTAATTATCAAATTACTTGAAAACTTAATTCCAGAAATACAAGAAGGTATTATTGAAATCATGGGTATTTCAAGAGAACCCGGTGAGCGTGCGAAAATTGGTTTGAAAACTAATGATGAAAAAGTAGATCCTATCGGTGCTTGTGTGGGTGAAGGTGGTTCTAGAATTAAAGAAATCGTTCGTTCACTATCAGATGAAAAAATCGATTTATTTAGATGGTCAGACAATGAACATGAACTCATCGCTAATGCTTTGCAACCCGCTGAAGTTGTTGCAGTGACACACATTAATCCTAAAGATAAAACAGCTTTAGCCATTGTACCGGATGATCAATTATCGCTCGCCATTGGAAAACTTGGACAAAATGTTAAATTAGCTGTTCAAGCATGTGGATGGTCTATTGATATTAAATCAGAACAAAATGCTGCATCAGAAGGCATTCTCTATTAAGTAGGTGATCTTATGAAGATCAAAAAAATTCCCATGCGTATGTGTGTTGTGACGAAACAGAAAGAAGTAAAAGAAAGACTACTTCGTGTGACCAAAACAAAAGATCAAGTTGTCTCTGTCGATCTGACAGGTAAAGCACATGGTCGGGGTGCATATATTACAAAAGATATTGATATTATTAAAAAAGCTCGTCAAAAAAAAATACTTGATAAAGCACTTGATGTCAATATACCCAGTGTCATTTATGATAAATTAGAGGCACTTTGCAATGATTAAACACCTAGGATTAGCATATAAAGCTGGGAAAATAAAATTAGGTGTCGATTTGTCCATCATATGTATGCAAAAAAACCAAGCTCACTTAGTCTTACTTGCACATGATGCATCAGAATTAACAAAGAAGAAAATGAGAGATAAAACGACTCATTATGACATAGAACTTATTGAGACTTACTCGTCATTAGACATGTCATCATCGCTAGGACGCGACAATGTAAAAGTTGTGACAGTGATTGATACAGGCTTTAAAACACTCATTAAGTCAAATGAAGGAAGTGATAACCATGCCAAAACCAAACAAGAATAGAAATCAAAAAAACCAATCAAATCATCGTAAACCACAACAAGCTCCAAAAAAACCAAAAATTGAAAAGCCATCAGTGGTCTATTTTAAAGAAGGAATGAATGTTGCTGATCTTGCAACTGCCATGAAAGTCAGTAACGCAGTGATCATTAAAAAATTAATGATGATGGGTATGATGACCTCAGTGAATCAAGTGATCGACAGAGATACCATTGAGCTTATCTGTATGGAAGAAGGCATTGAAGTTCAAGACGAAGTCATCACTGACGTCTCAAGATATGATGAAATGGATATCGAAGATGATCCTAAAGATTTAATCAAAAGACCACCAATTGTAACCATTATGGGACACGTTGACCATGGTAAAACTACACTTTTAGATGCAATCAGAAAAACAAGAGTTGTTGAAGGCGAAGCTGGAGGGATAACCCAACACATCGGTGCGTATCAAATTGATTTAAATGGTGAGAAAATTACATTTATTGATACCCCAGGTCACGCTGCATTTACTGAAATGCGAGCTAGAGGGGCTAAAGTTACTGATATTGTTGTCTTAGTTGTCGCAGCGGATGATGGCGTCATGCCTCAAACAGTTGAAGCCATTGATCATGCAAAAAATGCGAATGTACCACTTATTGTAGCGATTAACAAGATGGATAGACCAGGTGCGAACCCTGATAAAATTATGACAGCACTCACAGAACGTGGATTAACCCCTGAAGAGTGGGGTGGCAATACACCTTTTGTTAAAATCTCAGCACTCAAAGGTGAAGGATTAGACGGACTGCTTGAAATTATTGTGTTAGTCTCGGAAGTTGAAGAACTCAAAGCAAATCCTAAAAGACTTGCTAGAGGGAATGTCATTGAAGCAAGACTTGATAAAGGTCGTGGACCTGTCGCAACACTCATTGTTGAATCTGGAACGCTAAGAAACGGTGACTTTGTTGCTGTTGGAAACACTTATGGTAAAATTAGAACGATGGAAGATGACTTAGGTAAAAGATTTAAGTCAGCGCCACCGTCAACACCAGTTGAAGTCACTGGGTTGAATGAAGTACCGTTAGCAGGCGATATGTTTGTTGCATTTGATGATGAAAAAACAACACGACAAATCGCATCTGAAAGAAAAGCAAGAATGAGAGAACTTGAACTTAAAAAACGTTCAAAAAGTTCACTTGATAAGCTTTTAGGTGATATGGAATCATCTGAAAAAGAACTCAACCTAATTATTAAAGCTGATGTGAATGGTTCGATTGAAGCCCTAAAAGGCTTACTCGAAAAAATGAATATCGAAGGTTTTCATGTCAATATTATTCGAAGTGATGTTGGCGCGATTTCTGAAAATGATGTGACATTAGCAATGGCAGCAAATGCGATCATCATCGGCTTTAATGTGAGACCTACTGGAAATGTGAAATCACTTGCTGATCAAGAAGGTATTGAAATTAGATTGTACTCAATCATTTATCGAGTTCAAGAAGATATTGAAGATGCACTCAAAGGGATGCTTGCACCTAAATTCGAAGAAATTGTCATTGGTCAAGCTGAAGTGAGAGAAACGTATAAAATTTCAAAAATTGGTACCATTGCTGGCTGCTATGTTACAGAGGGGTCTATTATTAGAGATTCTCTTGTTAGAGTATTAAGAAATGGTGTTGTCATTTATGAAGGGCAATTAGCATCACTTAAACGTTTTAAAGATGATGCTAAAGAAGTAAGACAAGGATTTGAATGTGGATTAAGTATTGAAAACTTTGATGATATTAAAGTTGGAGATGTTATTGAAGCATCAAATATGAAACAAGTTGAGGTAGACTGATGTCGATATCGATTGAAAGACTTGCGAGTTTAATTCAAAGAGAACTCGCGAATATCGTGAATCAAGAAGTCAAAAGAAAAGATGTTGGATATATTAATTTAATAAGAGATACATATCGTTCTACATTGTTAACAACTGAGCAATTGCAAAAAATAAAATTGTTCGCCCAGAAAAATAAAATAGATTCTGTTATATGGACAGATATTCCACCAAATTTCCAAGAAATAATGGGTAAACCTTTTACTAAAAATATTGTTGCAGATAGATTAAGATTTTATGGTCT
>JBMTKL010000087.1:0-3285 GCA_049439405.1 Acholeplasmataceae bacterium
AATTTATATCGTAGTGATCAAATGAAGTATGATCAATCACTCAAACATAAACGCCTTCAATCGAAAAGAAAAACCAAAAAATTATTACTCACATTTCAAAAAGAAAAACGTCGTTTCAATGGTTTGAAACAGCGTAGCGAAAGACGTTTATTAAAATCATATCATCAGAAAAACCAAGATATGCAAAAGCTAATTACGCGTTCACATCGATTCAAAATGCGCGTATTAACGTTTACTTAGTCATCAATAAAAACAAATGCAATATCAAAAATAGTGACACTGGCGCCATGTTTGGCGCCATTTTTTCTTAGTGCATCATCAACACCAAGTGCTCTCATCTGACGCGCAAATCGTTTCATACCATCATCAGTTGAGAAGTCTGTTCGCATATAAACTTTGTGTAATTCATCACCTTCAACAGAAAACTGTTGATCACCAATAATAGTAACTGTAAGTGGTTTGACTTCCTCTAACGTAATCACATCATCGATTTCAAATTGTTTTTCAATCGGTGGTATATTGACCATCGCTTCAACGAGCATTAATTTTAAAGCTTCAATCCCTTCACTCGTGTATGTTGAGACAAATAAGATGTCCTTATCAAATAATAACGTAATATGTTTTTTATCTTCTTCATCAAGTAAGTCAGATTTATTGATGACAATCTTCTCCTCACGTTCGAGAAGTGATGCATCATACAAATAAAGTTCTTTCCTAAGCGCTTCATAATCTTTTAATAGCGTTTCACGATTTGGATCTAACACATTCACAAATACACGACACCTTGACATGTGTTTGAGAAACTGATCTCCTAATCCTGTGCCTTGATGTGAATCTTCTATAAGTCCGGGCAAATCCGCTACTGCAAATGACACGTCGTCATATTCTACCATACCTAACACTGGATTTAACGTCGTGAAAGGATAATCCGCAACTTTCGTCTTTGCATTTGAAATTGTTTTAACAATCGAGGATTTGCCAACACTTGGAAATCCAACTAATCCCACATCTGCGAGGACTTGAAGTTCTAATATCACACTAAAGTGTTCCCCTAAGTCTCCACGCTCAGCATAGTTTGGTGTAGGGTTTTTATGTGAAGATAAAGCGATATTTCCTCGTCCACCTTTTCCACCTTTGGCAACAATCATCGTCTCGCCATGTAACGTGATTTCACCAACAATAGTATCATCTTCTTTTTTTACAATCGTTCCGAGAGGTACTTTAATGATTAAATCATCTGCTTTACCACCAGTCATTCCTTTGGAACGACCATCTTCACCATGTTTCGCTTTAATGTGTCTCATGTATCTGAATGGATAAAGCGTTGTCATCCCTGCATCACCAAAAAAAACGACATCACCGCCTTTTCCACCGGATCCTCCCCATGGACCACCGAATTCAACATATTTTTCTCTTCGATATGCACACATACCGTTACCACCACGTCCAGCGGTGATATCTACTTTAATTTCATCTACAAACATAAGGCTCCAAATAAAAAGGATACCTAAGGCATCCTTTTGTTCATTTTAATATACGGATACTTGCGTACGATTTCTTCCTTTACGCTCGTATTTTACGGTTCCTGAAATAGTTGCGAATAATGTATCATCGCCACCTCTCATCACATTCATACCTGGATGAATTTTGGTACCGCGTTGACGGTAAATAATTGAACCTGCAGATGCATATTGTCCATCTGATAGTTTCATTCCTAAGCGTTTAGAATGGGAGTCACGGCCGTTTTTAGATGAACCAACACCGTTTTTAGATGCAAATAATTGTAATTGTAATTTAAGCATTTCGTGCTTCCTCTCTTTCATTTAATGTTATGTGTTTTGGGTAATCAGCAATGATGTCTTTAATTGATGTGAGAAATACATCCATAATTTCATCTGTTTCATTAGAAGGATGCTTGATGGTGACATCGAGTAACCCATCTTCTAATCGATGAGTTAATGATGTTTTTTTCTCAAGTAAGTTAAATGTTAAAATTGCTGCTGTTGATACGCCAGCACAAACAATATCTTGTCCATGTGGTTTGAATAGTGCATGACCCTTCACCTCAAATGAAGTGATGTGTTGATCACGCCAAGTCGTAATTGATATCATTATCCAATAATATTTTCAATTAACACTTTAGTATATGCTTGACGGTGTCCTTGTTTTCTACGGTAATCTTTACGTTTTTTGTATTTGAACACAATAATTTTTTTACCACGTCCATGTTTTACAACTTTACCTTCGACACGTGCACCTGCAACATATGGAGTACCAACTAGTGTTTTACTACCTGAAACACTTAACACTTTATCAAATGTTACCGTTGATTCTGCTTCAGCTTCAAGTTTTTCAACATAAATTTCTTGACCCACTTGAACACGTACTTGTTTTCCGCCAGTTTCTATAATGGCATACATTGTCATATCCTCCTTATTTTTTATGAAGTCACACTATGAAGGTAGTCATGAGACATTTAAAACCTCATCTATGTGGAACGACTTTTATATTTTATATAAAATAACATCTTTTGTCAATAGTTTTTGCTTATTTAACGCTTTCCTTGGTCATACACTTGGCCGAGTGCTTTCGGTGCTCTAGAGTTTTTAGAGAAAAACGCTAAAATAACCAGAGTCATAACATATGGCATCATCACATACACTTCTTTGGACCATCCTAGATCCGATAATATTGGTATGACAGTATATGTGCTTCCTAATGTTCTTAAGAAACCGAAGAAAAGTGCCCCAATTAAAATAAATGTTGGTCTCCAGTTACCAAAAATAAGTAGTGCAATGGATAAGAATCCAAATCCTGCAACGGTTGCAGCATACTCTGTTGACGTGGTTGCCACAAAGACAACGCCACCCATTCCTGCAAGTATCCCTGAAATGGTCACGGCAATAAACCGATATTTATAAATGTTAATCCCTAAAGAATCCGCTGCTTGTGGATTTTCTCCCATTGCACGAATTCTTAATCCAAATTTCGTTTTATCCATGATATATTTCGAGAGGAAAAAGAGTCCGATTACTAAATAAAATGAAATAAAGACACGTTCAAATAAAAGTGGTCCGATAATTGGAATATCAGATAAAAATGGAATTTCTAAAATTCTAAATCGTGTTTCAAATTGAATTTGAGACCCACCATTTTGTAAAATTCTTGAAACAAATACTGCAAATGCAGGTGCAAATAAATTGAGAGCTGTCGCACTAATAATTTGATTGGCTTTGAGCTGAATCGATGCATAAGCATGAATCATTGCATACAGTCCACCAACAA
>JBMTKL010000088.1:0-3204 GCA_049439405.1 Acholeplasmataceae bacterium
AGCAATTCCTCTTGCATATATTTTTGGAATAGTGACTTGTTTTAATAAATAGGGAATTGAGCCGATATGGTCTTCATGACCGTGTGTAATAAACAAACCAACAATTCTTTCTTGATGTTCAATTAAATAACTCACATCAGGGATGACATAATCGATACCGAGTAGATGCTCATCAGGGAAAAGTATCCCTGCATCAACGATAAAGAGTTGGTTTTCAATGTCAAAGACATACATATTTTTACCAACTTCGCCGAGACCACCTAACGCAAAAAAACCGATTTCTCCCGATGTTAACATTGGGTTTTTCATGAATGTTCCTCCGAAACGTTTTCCATTAATTCCATTTTACTACAATTCTTTGAAAATACATAGTTATCGCATCATTATGTTATAATAAAGTTGAGGTAATTATGAAGACAGCTATATATTTTGACTTTGATCATACCCTGTTTTTTAATGATAAAGGTGTCGTTTTACCACAAACAATGAAGCTTATCAAAGCTCTTGCTAGTAGAGAAGATGTGATATTAGGACTCGCAACAGGAAGAAGTCGTTCTAAAATTGATATTATTGATGACTTATTACCTTATTTTGATCATTTTGTGATGATTAATGGGTCGATGCTATACATCAAAGATAAACTCGTTGCGGATTTTCCAATAAAAAAAGAAGATATTATTGAAGTGATCGAAGCCATCCAAGATAGACACATCAATTTAGGAATGGTGAATGAAGTCTCAGATTGCATTATTTTTGATGATCAACGCGTGATTGATGCGATGAATGCACTTAGAATCGTTCATCCTGATGTAAATCCCAATTTTCATTTAGAACATGATGTCTATCAATTATGGATATTTGCAGACGATGAAAAAGACATTGATTATATGGAATCGACATGTTCTAAATTTAAATGCTATCCGTGGCATGTAGGTGGTGCAGACTTCATCTACCCTCATGTAAACAAAGCATCAGGTATTGAAGCTTTAAGATCCATCGATCCTTATGACCGTTTAATTGTTGTAGGTGATGGCACGAATGATTTACAAATGATAGAACTTGCTGACATTGGGATTGCGATGGGAAATGCAAGAGATGAAAGTATAAAAGAAAAAGCGCAATACGTTGCGCCTCATATTAATGAAGATAAAATGTATGACTTTTTTGAGTCAATCGGATTAATTTAAGATTGATAATTTTTTAACAACATCATCAACAATAGCTTCAGGAACGTATAAACTAATATCTGCTTGATGAAAAATAAGTTCTTTAATTGCTGATGAAGAGACGAAATGATTTCTAGAAGAAGGAAATAAAATCATCGTTTCAACGTTTGGATTAATGTTTCTATTAAACTGATACAGCATATATTCATTTTCGTAATCTTGAATATTTCTTAGTCCTCTAAAGAGAAGATCAATGCCGTTTTGTTCAGCGTAACGAACAACAAGTTGATCTGTCTGTGTAATCACAATATTGTTAATGTGAGCCGTTGATCGTCTGACAAAATCCATTCTTTCTTCAACTGAAAAACTTACTTTTTTATTGACATTTGTTGCGATGACCACATGAAGTTCATCGACTTGAGCGGCAGCTCTTTCAATGACATCAACATGACCGATGGTAATTGGATCGAATGTCCCAGGATACATAGCTTTTTTCATAAATACCTCAACTCAATTATAACACAAGGAGACACAATGCAAGCACGTTATAAAGATTTATTGAAACGTTTTGATTTTCATCTGATGTTTTTAATACTTGCAACATATATCAGTTTATCATCTTTTGGCATTACATTAGGTGGAAATTTAGAAGCTATCACAATGCTCATCATCATCATAAGTATCGTGATACTTGTTAAAACCTATCCTAAACAAAGAAATGATATGGTCATTGTCACGCCGAAAGATAAAGTATGGATGGAGTATTCAAGTTATACATTCACAGGTTTATTTTTTTTACAGTATCTTTTTACGAGTTCTGAATTATCAATCTACAGAGGATATATCGGGATACTGATGTTTATTGTTGACGCTTTCACGTTGTGTGTAATATATAAAATCATAAAAAAATAAAGGAGAAAAAATATGTCATATTTAAAAGATGTTTATTCATTAAAAAATGGAGTAACGATTCCTAAAATTGGATTTGGTACGTGGCAAGTACCAAATGGTGATGTCGCATATCAAGCTGTAAAAGAAGCAATTGAAGCTGGTTATATTCATATTGATACAGCGTATGATTATAGAAATGAGGTCAGTGTAGGACAAGCCATTAAAGATAGTGGCATGCCTAGAGATCAATTATTTATTACATCTAAATTGCCATCACATATTAAAACGCTTGAAGAAACTGAAACACATTTCAATGAAACCATTGTTAATTTAGGATTTGATTACTTAGATTTATTTTTGATCCATGCTCCTTGGCCTTGGAGTAACATTGGTCAAGATTGTAAAGAAGGTAACGCACTAGCATGGCAGAAAATGATAGAACTTTATGAAGCAAAAAAAATACGTGCTATCGGCGTTTCAAACTTTAATGTTGATGATTTAAAAGATTTGATTGAAAGAACCGGTGTCGTCCCACACGTCAATCAAATAGGCTTTTTTGCCGGACAGTTTCCAAAACAAAAAGAAACCATTGAGTTTTGTCAGAAACATGATATTTTAGTGGAAGCATATTCTCCGCTCGCTATTGGCCATGCGCTTGATCATCCGTTGATTGTAGACATGGCAAAGAGATATCAAAAAACACCTGCACAAATACTGATTCGATATACATTAGCAAAAGGTACATTGCCGCTTCCTAAAACGACAAAAAAACACCGCATGTTAGAAAATGCGGCGGTTGATTTTGAATTAAAACAAGAAGATGTACTTGCGTTAGATGCGCTTGATAGCGATCCAAGACGTTGGTCTTAATGCGTTTGACACGTTTGACATAAGCCATAAATTGTCATATCATGATGAGTGACTTCAAAGCCATAGGGTTCACCTAAGGCTTTTTCTTTACCTTCAAGACTACATCCAACAGGTAGCATCTTATGACATTGTGTACAAAATAAAAAATGATGATGATGTCCTACATAGTAATATTGTTTTTGATTGATGATGGTTTTCATGACCATATTGCGTTCAAAAAACGTTTCTAAAGAACGGTATACCGTCGATAAATTAATATGCTTATTAGATAATTTTG
>JBMTKL010000089.1:0-3128 GCA_049439405.1 Acholeplasmataceae bacterium
ATCAAAGAAATAATCCGCAATGTCTTGAGACCCTTGATCAAGTTGATCAACAATGGGCTTCATGACGAGTGATTTTTCTTTAGTAGGACATACTTCCACGCATATGCCGCATTCGGTACAATCAAGTGTTGAGACTTGAATACTAAATTGATAGTCACTCATATCGCGACCTTTTGCAGGAACCATTTTAGCGCCATCAGGTGCAGCTTGGACCTCACGAGGATCTGCTAAAAATGAACGAATGACTGCATGCGGACATGCAAAGACACATTGATTACACTGCGTACAAGTTTCTTCATTCCATTCAGGAACATAGTTTGCAATCCCACGTTTTTCATATTTCGTGGTACCATTTGGCATATGCGCATCATCATAATCTAAAAAGACAGAGGTCGGAAGTGAGTCTCCTTTAATGCGGTTCGCGATATCGGCAATTTTTTGAACGAAACTTGGTCTAGCTTTTTTATCAGCCGTTTCATCTTCTAAAAGTGCCCATTCAGGATTCACATGAATGTGAGTGAGTGCATGTTCACCAGCATCAATGGCTGCTTCATTCAGTTTTACAACCGCATCCCCTTTACGACCATATGTTTTCTTCGCGTAATCTTTCATATGTTTGTTTGCTTCATGATATGGCATCAAGTGTTCATTCAGTTTAAAAAACGCTGATTGCATGATGGTATTAATGCGTCTTCCTAGTCCAATTTCATAGGCTTTATCAACAGCATTAATGATATAAAAGTTGGCATGTTTTAATGCCAGTTGACGTTTCACTTTATTTGGTAAAAATGCTTCAACCTCATCTGGTGATACTTGAGTATTCAGTAAGAAGGTACCCCCTTCTTTTAATCCTTTAAGCATATCATATTTAAAGACATAATTATCCACTGAACATGAAACAAAGTTAGGATAATTGACTAAATGGGTTGAAAGAATCGGATGAGATGAAAATCTCACATGCATTCTTGTGATCCCACCAGCTTTTTTTGAATCATATGATGCATACGCTTGAGAATAAAGTTCTGTATGATCACCTACAATTTTAGTGATGTTTTTGGTTGCACCAACAGTCCCGTCAGACCCAAGTCCAAAAAATAAAAGTTCTGTCGCTTTTGGATCAAGTAATGCTTCTTGATGTGTAACCGGTAATGATGAATGCATGACATCATCATCAATCCCTAAATTAAAATGATCTTTTTGTGTCTCTTTCATATTCGTAAAGACAGCAGCAATCATATCTGGTGTCGTATCTTTTGATGATAACCCGTAACGTCCAGCTAAGATAAGTGGTTTCTTATCACTCGCTTGATACATACTTAAGACATCTAAATAAAGTGGATCACCAGTTGCACCAGCTTCTAATGTTCGATCTAAGACGGTCATTCTTTTCACGGATTTAGGCATCGCTTGATGAAAATACTTTTCACTAAAAGGACGATATAGATGGACTGTTAATAGACCTACTTTATGACCTTTAAGATTAAGTTGATCCACTGTGAGTTTAATCGTTTCACACACGGATCCCATCGCAACAATCACATCCTCTGCTTGAGGATCACCGTGATATACAAATGGTGCATAAGGACGTTTAGTTACTTCAGATATTTCTTCCATGTAATGCGCAACAATATCAGGGACTTGATCATAATAACTTGATTGTAAGACTTTCGTTTGATAATAGACATCATCTGATTGTGCAGACCCACGTGTGACTGGACGTGATGGATTCAGACCTTTTTGTCTAAACTTAGTGAGAGCTTCTCTATCTAATAATTTATCAAAGACTTGATAATCCATCACTTCTATGGATTGAACTTCATGAGAGGTTCTAAATCCATCAAAAAAATGAAGAAATGGAATGCTTGATTTAATCGCTGCTAAATGGGCAACCCCGCCTAAATCCATGGATGACTGTACACCAGTTGATGCAAGCATCACCCACCCTGTTTGGCGTGCTGCCATGACATCACTGTGATCTCCAAAAATAGAGAGTGCTTGAGCAGCAATCGAACGTGCAACCACATGCATGACACCAGGAAGCAATTGACCCGCAATTTTATACATATTAGGTATTTTTAAAAGTAATCCCTGTGATGCAGTATACGTTGTTGTGAGTGCCCCAACTTGAAGTGACCCATGGACAGTCCCAGCGGCACCCGCTTCACTTTGCATCTCAATGACTTTAACAGGCATGCCAAATAAGTTTTTCTTACCTTGTGACGCCCACAAGTCCACGTATTGTGCCATCGGTGATGATGGCGTGATAGGATAGATCCCAGCGACCTCTGTAAATGCGTATGAACAATACGCAGCGGCTTCGTTTCCATCCATTGAAACGATATGTTTTTGTTTCATAACATCCTTCCTTTAAACCTTTATATATGAAGACATATTTGATGTCTTTTATGAAGACAACCTCTATGTCTTTTATAAGACATTTAAAATGTCTTGAGCGTTTGTATCTGGTGATGCATTTTCAAACACGTGTGTGACCACACCTGATGCATCTAAGACAAACGTAGAGCGTTTAATACCCATATACATTTGTCCAAATTTTTGTTTTTCTACTCATACACCAAATACCTCACATACGTGATGATCAATATCAGATAAAAGGGTAAACGGTAGGTTATTTTTTGCTTTAAACTGTTGATGACTTACTATGTCATCTTGACTAATGCCTAGTACCGTAATCTCTTTACCTCTAAAGTCTTCATATAAATCAAGAAAAAGACACGTTTGCTTCCTACATCCTGGCGTATCATCTTTCGGAGAAAAATATATGACTAATGGTTTTCCGTAAAATTCACTTAAATGTCTAAGGTGTCTTATCGTCTAAAAGTGAAAATCCAGGAACTAAAGTTCCAACAGTCATCATTCAAATCACCTTCTCATATAGAATCGCTTGGCTTCATTATTAATATAACGCACTTTTGTCACATAATAAACACCTATGTTAACTTTTTTACATGATGTGCATAAAAAAAGAACGTGATAGATCACGCTCGATATCTTTAAGTGGTGCGGGTGACAGGAGTTGAACCTGCACGCCCGAAGGCGCTAGATCCTAAGTCTAGTGCGTCTGCCAATTTCGCCACACCCGCGCAAAACGTATTATAAGATCGGAA
>JBMTKL010000090.1:0-3099 GCA_049439405.1 Acholeplasmataceae bacterium
ATCGACGGGGAGGTTTGGCACCTCGATGTCGGCTCATCGCATCCTGGGGCTGGAGAAGGTCCCAAGGGTTGGGCTGTTCGCCCATTAAAGCGGCACGCGAGCTGGGTTCAGAACGTCGTGAGACAGTTCGGTCTCTATCCGTCGTGGGCGTTGGAAATTTGAAGGGAGCTGCCCCTAGTATGAGAAGACCGGGGTGGACGTACCAATGGTGTACCAGTTGGCTTGCCAAGGCCACAGCTGGGTAGCTATGTACGGAAAGGATAAACGCTGAAAGCATCTAAGCGTGAAGCCAACCTTGAGATGAGATTTCCCTATTTAGATCCCTTATAGACCATGAGGTTGATAGGCTGGGTGTGGAAGTGTGGTGACACATGAAGCTGACCAGTACTAATAGATCAATTGACTTAATTTATTGACAGAATGTATCTAGTTTTGAGAGATGTCTGGTGACGATGGCGAAGTGGTCACACCTGTTCCCATTCCGAACACAGAAGTTAAGCACTTCAGCGCCGAAAATAGTACAATGTGCGAAGATAGGACGTTGCCAGGCAAATCTTAATTTTTTTTTAGCAAAATATAGAGTCACCTTAGACACGCCTACATAGCTCAGTTGGTTAGAGCACTTGACTGTTAATCAAGGGGTCCTAGGTTCGAGTCCTAGTGTGGGCGCCATTAAAAATATTAAAAAGACCTTAGATAAGGTCTTTATTTTTTAAGAAGAAGATGTATAAAAAAAAGACCATAAGGTCTTTTTTATTTGTAATTGAGTAGTCTTAAACTATTTAATATGACGAGTATCGTTGATCCTTCATGACCAATCACACCAATAGGAAGTGCGATGAGTCCAAAGACGTTACTAATCAGTAGTAAGATAATGACGGAAATTGCGAAAAGCATATTTTGATAGATGATTTGTTTCATGTTTTTAGCAAGTTTGAACAAATGTGGTAGAGAGGATAAATCATCATTCATAATAATCATATCAGCAGTTTCTAAAGACACATCGGTTCCAGTACCCATCGCGATGCCTAAATCCGCAGCGGTAAGCGCTGGTGCATCATTAAGACCATCGCCAACCATGAGCACTTGTTTGTGTTTTTGATTGGTTTTGATAATGTTTAATTTATTTTCAGGAAAACAGTTCGCGATATAACGATGAATACCAACGGTATTGGCGATGTTATGTGCGGTTTCTTTTTGATCACCTGTGAGCATCATCGTCTCAATACCACATTGATTGAAGTAATCAATCATTTGAACCGCTTCATCACGTATGGTATCTTTAATGGAAATAAACGCGATTTGCTTACCATCCCTATGGATCCATACGATGGTTTGACCTTGTTGTTGGAGTTTTTGTGCTGCACTTTGAAGGTCTGATTCAATTTCTGAATCAAATCGTCCAATTTGATAATGATGTCCATCATAAGTTGCTTCAATACCACGTCCTGGGACTTCATTGGTTTGAAGTTCCATGTGTGATGCGATAAAAAAGTGTTCGATAATGGCGTGTGATAAAGGATGTGTTGATTGTTTTTCCATATTGACAATAATTGAGGTTAAAGGATATAAGTCAACACCTTTAGCAAGCACGATGTTTTGAACTTTTGGTTTCCCAGAGGTAATCGTTCCAGTTTTATCAAAAATAATTAAATCAATGGAATCAAGGATTTCTAGGTGATGTCCACCTTTAATTAAGATGTGCTTTTTCGCTGCATTTGATAGCGATGCAAGCATTGCAGGTGATACGGATGCCGCCAGTGCACAAGGACTTCCGACAACTAAGACGATGGTGCCTCTGTAAAAGGCATCCGTAGCATTTAAATATAATGCATGACCACTTGGAAATAAAGGTGGTATAAACATAAATAAAGCTGCAAGCAAAATGACAATATACACATACCATTTTTCGATTTTATCAATCGTTGTTTGTTTAGGTGATTGTTGTTCTTGCGCATTGGCAACTAAATCGACCATCTTTTGCATCACCGATGCTTTTGGATCAACAGTAGTTTCAATGGTGAGTTGTGCTTCTAAATTGATGGTTCCTGCATAGACATCATCGCCTTTAAAGACGCTTCTTGGAATGGATTCACCAGTGAGTGTTGCCTGATCTAAAGATGAATGTCCCGCGATCACTTTTCCATCTACTGGAATTTGTTCACCCACTCTAACAATGACGATATCACCAATCAAGATATCTTCGATAGGGATTTCGATGATGTCATCACCCAATTTTTTATTCGCAGTTTTTGGTGCTAAAGAGAGTAGTGCAGTTAAGTTTTTTTCACTTTGAGCGGTTGCATAGGATTCTAAGACACCACTTAACGCAAAAATGAAAATATTCTTCAACGATAAAGGCACCAATGGCGGCTAAAATCATTAAGATTTCAACATTTAAAGCTTTGTTTTCAATGGTCGCTTCAATACCCTCTTTGGCTTTAGAGAAACCTCCAATCAGAAAAGCAGTTCCGTAAGTGATGAAAATGGTTAGTTCACTGACTTCAATGTAGTTTTCAAATATTAATCCTAAAATAATAAGTAATGTGGCGATCACAACAGCGATCGCTTCTAATTTAACACGTAATGATTGCATCACATACTCCTTGTCTATCATATTATAACAATTTTTATGTCAAATAGATAGACGTATCACGGGTTAATTTGTCGATATCATTAAGTTTATTGAATTTTTGCCACAAAGTCACCATAATCACATAAAGACAAAAAAAAAGATTTTTATAAAGTCCCTATGTTTTGATATAATAAATGTGAGGTGAAACATGGACTATATTTACAAAAAAGATGAAATTTATGTATTAAATGATGATGGAAGTTACCAAATTCATACAACATTTCCAGTATTTGAAGCAGGTGTCGTGAATATTGATCATACCTTTGTCACACCAACACTTAGAGGCACAGGAGAAGCATCAAAAATGATGCACGCAGTCATGAAACACATTCAATCGATGGGTCTAAAAGTGGTCGCGACATGCCCTTATGCAGTGGTATGGTTAAAAAGACATCAAGAATATGATGAGATGATTCGGCATGATCTCATGGAACATTTAGGTGAAGCATGCAAAATCATGTAAA
>JBMTKL010000091.1:0-3093 GCA_049439405.1 Acholeplasmataceae bacterium
CTGGTATTTTAAATGGGATCGATGATTCTGTATTCAACCCTGATATTGATCCTTATCTAGTACAAACCTACAGTGAAAAAAACTTAGTCAGTGGAAAAAAAGCAAATAAAAAAGCACTGTTTAAAGATTTTGATTTTGGTGAAGAAAAACAACTCTTTACTTATATTGGAAGATTATCAAGTCAAAAAGGGATACACTTCTTTCAGCACATGTTAGAAGATTTCATCTCACATGCTGATGTTAAAGTCTTTCTAATGGGTTCAGGAAACACGTATTATGAAAAGTTTTTTGATTATTTAGTGTCAAAATATCCTAATAAAGTAAGAGTATATATTGGGTTTAATGAGCAGCTTGCTCATCAAGTATATGCAGCTAGTGATTTCTTTATGATGCCATCTGCATATGAACCTTGTGGATTAGGTCAAATGATTGCAATGAGATACGGTGCACTCCCGATTGTTCATGAAACTGGCGGATTAAAAGATACTGTCATGCCTTACAATCAATATACAACTGAAGGTACAGGTTTTTCATTTAACAACTATGATGCCAATGTGTTTAAAGATTTACTCTTTAGTGCTTCGTCACTTTATATTGAAAAACAAGCAGTTGTTAACAAATTAAAAAGACAAGCAATGAAATCGCGATTCACATTAGATCACATGGCCAATCATTACATTGCGTTGTATACATCCATTTTGGAGGATTAATATGGAAGTTTTAGCTTTAATTTTAGCTGGTGGTAAAGGGTCAAGATTAGATTTATTATCTAATAAACGATCCAAACCAGCCATGCCATTTGCAGGTAAATTTAGAATTATCGATTTTTCATTATCCAATTGTACGCAATCTTATATTTATAACATCGGGATATTAACACAGTATTTACCACTTTCTCTTAATGAGCACATCGGGAGTGGTAAACCATGGGATTTAGATAGACGTGATTCTTCTGTTACACTTTTACAACCACATGACTACTGGTATTTAGGTACCGCAGATGCAGTTCGTAAAAACATTTCATTTATTAAAAGTAAAAACCCTAGATATGTCTTAATTTTATCTGGAGATCACATTTATAAGATGGATTACCGTAAAATGTTAGATGAGCATAAAAAAAATAATGCCAAACTTACTATCGCCACAAAAATCGTTCCTAAAGAAGATATTTCTAGATTTGGAATTATGGAAGTGAATCCATCCAATGAAATTATCGAATTTAAAGAAAAACCGAAAACTGCAAACTCTAATTTAGCATCAATGGGTATTTATTTATTTGATATTGATCTTTTATTAAATGTTTTAGAAGAGTTACCACAAGATGATTTAGATTTTGGTCATCATATCATCCCTTACATCATTAAAAACACATCTAAACAAGTGTTTGCCTATCCATTTAACCATTACTGGCAAGATGTAGGTACGTACGATTCATATTTAGTGACAAATTTAAATTTAAATCAAGATAGCATATCTTTAGATTTATATGATCCAACTTGGAAAGTGTTTACTAAATCAGAAGACTTACCTCCAGTAAAAGCAGGTAAAGAAGCAACCATTACGAACTCACTTGTATCAAATGGATGTGTGATTGAAGGCACAGTCATCAATAGTGTCATAAGTCCAGGTGTTCGTATAGGCAAGGGGAGTATTGTCAAAGATTCTGTGATTTTAAATCATACTATCATTAGTGAACATGTGTCTGTAGAACGTTGTATCATTGATAAACGTGTGACGATTGGAAGACATACAAAACTTGGTGTTGGAGACAATATTGCGAATAAAGAAAAACCTGATCTACTAAGTAGTGGAATTACCGTCATAGAGAAAGGTGCAATCATTCCAAGTCAAATAACAATCGGTAAAAATTGTAGAATCCATAAATCAGCAACCTTTAAAGATGTGGAAAACCTTTCATCAGGAGAAACAATCAGATAAAAAAAGCAACACGTCAATGTGTTGCTTTTTTATTGTTACATTTTATGTATTTAATAATTTCTTTACTATACGTCTACCTGTTAACATCAAGTATGCAACAACACTAAATCCTATGACGAATATCATAATGTAGACAGACCTAGGTACTAATGGTTGAAACAGAGATAAAACTGGAATCTCAGACTTATAGTTTGCATTAATAAAAAACATATTAAATGTACCATCTTGAATCCATGTGTTATGAATACCATTGAGTACAATCGCAATCAATGTTAATCCAACAAAGACATAGATTGAGTTTAAAAAGGATTTTATATGTAAAGAAACATGATGCGAAAGTAAAACCATACCGATAATACCCATCCCACCGTGATGAATCATCGTTTGAATATTAATGCCAATAGTTGTTGTATATACAGTTACTGGATATAGCATTACGGCAGTTCCTGCAAAGAAACCAAAAGTCGCTAAAAACATGTACATTGCATCTCTTAAAGGTGTTTTTTTCATGTATGAAGCCGCTAGTGCTATATACATCGGCGTTGAACAAAATTGAAATGGGAATGCATACCATCTGTATACCCATCCATTTGTATACGTGAAATTGAGTTGCTTATACAATTCAAAAACAATGAGTATGATCGCAAATACTTTTAAAAGTCTTTGTAAATCTTCTTCATTTGCCTTTCGGTATTTTTTTGTCAAATAAACCATGGTGACAAAAAAGATAGCTAATGATATGTATTGAAACCAACTTTCAGAAAGTGAACCATATATGATAGGTCTAGTCATATGTGCATTGAGAAAATCCATTATCGTATTTATGTTTTTTACCCCTTAATCCAGTAACTATTATAGGACAACTACATAAAATCATATGGTGATAATGTAGACGTTTTATCATCTTGTGGTGCATCACCGAAAAATAACGGCAATAACGTTTGACGTTTTTCATTTTGATGATTCGATGCATAAATGAGCATTGAAATATCTCCGAGTAATAGTAGCGTTGTTTTCGCTCTCGTCATGGCAGTATATATGAGTTCTTTTTTAAACATATGAGTGTAACTTTTCACAAGCGGCATAATGACGATGTCATATTCACTCCCTTGAGCTTTATGAATACTCATCGCATATGCTAAATTAAGTTGGTCT
>JBMTKL010000092.1:0-2958 GCA_049439405.1 Acholeplasmataceae bacterium
CACAATCAAAGTGAAAAGACTGTGCATTTGCATGAACACCTTTATCTGTTCTGCCTGAGCTGTGTATTTTAATGACTTGTTGCGTCATGTTTTTTAATGCTTTTTCAATGACTTCTTGAATCCCTAGAGCATTCTTTTGAGATTGAAATCCGTAATAGTTAGATCCGTCATAGCTTACAATAGCATGAAATCTCATATGACAACCACTGCATAAATCACAAATGCAATAATGAATACTGCGCCAATCAAGCTCAAATAATCTTTCAATGATAAAGCATATTCATCAATCCTTGTTCTTTGTTGTCCAATCACATATCCTCTAACTTCCATCGCATTAGATAAATCTTCACTTCTTTTAAATGAAATAACAAATACCGGAATCAATAATGAAATAACTTGTGTGACTTTTTCTTTGAATTTGCTCTCTTTGAAATCTACCCCTCTAGATGCTTGTGCTTTCATAATTTTATCTGTTTCTTCTAGTAATGTTGGTATGTATCGTAATGTTAATGAGACCATCATCGTAATAATATCGACAGGGACCTTAACTACTTTTAGTGGTTTCATCACTGCTTCTAAACCATAATTTAAATCTGTGGTCATGGTTGTGAATGTGAGTAATGATGTTAGCATGATGATATTAGCGATTCTTAAAAATATAAAGGCTGAGCGAAGTAAACTTTCATCATAAATCAACACATCATATGTCATGATCGGTACATATGTAAATACATATTGAATGGCAAAAAATACAAATACACTAAAGAAAAAGTACAAAATTCTAAAAGGTACTTTCCTTTTAGTCGCTTGATAAAATACAAGCCATACAACGATGAGTAACAGGCTAGAACCTGATATATTAAATGTTACTGGTCCATAAATCACATTTCCTGTACGTATAAATAATAGTTGAACGATCACAGTAAATGTCAATAAAAACAGCACTGGTCTTAGACCAGCAATTACTTTTCCTAAAGGTAGTCCAGCAGAAACCACAAGTATTAGTGTACCGGCTAAAAGGCCTATCATCAAATACATATAAAGCATGTCTGGTCTAACCGGTATTAGAAAAATACTGATGAGCAACAATAACAATGATAGAATCTTCATTTTTGGGTCAAGACGATGGAGCCATGACTCACCAGGAATATAACGGCCAATGGATAAATTATTCATAGGATGCCTCTTCTAATTTAGAAATGAATGATTGAATATCATATGATTGTCGTATGTTGAGTTGTAGTCTATCTTTTATAAATTGATTTAATTTAAATGGTGATGGATAATCTAGTGAAAAATCTTCAAATGCATCATGAGAAAATAAAGCATTTTTATTTCCGTCAAATACAACTTCTCCATTTTTCATGACAATCACTCTTTCAGTATATTCAGCAATCAGATCCATGTCATGAGAAATAATAATAATGGTCTTATTTTGCTTTATGTGAATGTCTTTAATGAGTTGCATGAGTTCTTTTTGACCAACAGGATCAAGTCCCCTAGTGGGTTCATCTAACACTAAGATATCTGGATTCATTGCTAAAATCCCAGCAATTGCGACACGTCTCATTTGTCCACCACTTATTCTAAATGGTGATTGAGTCCATAAAGATGCATCAATGCCAACATTCATTGCTGCGGTTTCAGCTCTTTCTCTCGCTTCTTGATCACTCATGTTAATATTTTTGGGACCAAACATGATGTCTTTTATGATGGTCTCTTCAAATAGTTGATATTCTGGAAATTGAAAAACTAATCCCACACGTTGTCTAATTGAGTTAAGTTTAACTTTCTTCTTAGAAGGCAATACAGTATCAAAAATAACGGTATGACCTTTTTGAGCTATAAGTAATCCATTCATGTGTTGAACTAATGTAGATTTCCCGCTTCCTGTTTGACCACAAATACCGATGATTTCTCCTGTTGATTGGATGCTTAAATTGATGTTTTTCAATGCTTGGAAAAGCTCTTTAAAAGAGCGATATGCATAATTTACTTCTTGAAATTGTATGCCCATAACGCCTCCTTAATTGCTTTTGAAATGCCTTGATTATTTTGAGCTAATTGATAAAGTTCTAATTCAAAAGGTAGAAGCAATTGTGTTGAAGACAGTAATTCACTGTTGTTGTAAATATCTTCTGGTTTTCCCTCTGCAATCGTTTCTCCATTTTTCATAACAATGATTTGATCTGCATGCTTTGCTAATCTCAAATCATGTGTAATCATAATAATGGTCTTTTTATCTTCTTTGTTTAAAGCCTCTACAATATCCATAATGTTTTTGACGCCTTCAGGATCTAACATAGATGTCGCTTCATCTAAAATGATAATGTCCTGTTCCATTGCAAGTGCAGAAGCAATGGCAACTCTTTGTTTTTGACCACCAGATAATTGATGTGGCTCTTTATTCAGAAAGTTTTCCATCCCAACTTTTCTTGCATACATCAAAACACGAGACTCCATCTCGCGAGATGCTATTCTTTGATTTTCTAAACCGAATGCAATATCGTGTCTAACTGTTACACCAACAAATTGATTATCTGGGTTTTGAAAAACAATACCAATTTTTTTTCTAATTGATTGTATGTTTGACTCTGTCAAAGAGACTTCATCTATAGCAATGTCACCTTCAGAAGGTCGTAGTAATCCTACGAGACATTTGGCAAGTGTTGATTTACCTGAACCATTATGTCCTATGATTGCAGTAAAAGAGCCTTTTTTGATTGTCAAATTGACATTTTTCAAGGCTTCATCTTGACCATTATATGAAAATGTAAGGTTTTTTACTTGAATCATTTGTCCACCATGTATATAGTGATATTATAACATATACTTTAGTTAAAACCATAAGACATTGAGAGGCTTTATGAAAGAAATTACTTCCCTTCAAACCTTGCAATATGAACTCAAAAAACCTAACCAAACAACTATACTATTATTTCATGCACCTTGGTGTAG
>JBMTKL010000093.1:0-2848 GCA_049439405.1 Acholeplasmataceae bacterium
GCACCTTTTTGTTAGATGGACGCTCTCGTGTAACTTGGTGACCAAACATAATTTCCACCAAATGTTGCTGAATAATCAATTGATAAATTCGCATCTAAATCATAATACACATTGAGTTTTTCTAAAAATGTATCATTACCATTAATGCTCCAATCAGTATTACCCAATACATCAGTAAATACGATTTCTAAAGCTGTAATACTTTCTGCTTCAGAAGGTGAGGCACCAGATTTCTCAAACGTAATCCGATCTTCTACAGCATCATATGTCACAACAACATATACAGGTGTCACTGCATCACCCACATTGACTGTATACCCTGATACACTCGTAGTTCCAAATAATTCTGTTTGAATATTGGTCACGATTTCTTTTGCTTTCGCATCTCTTGCTCGGTCAATAAACCGATCATAACCTACCATTGAAGTGAGTGCTAATATCCCTATCATTGCAATCACTACTACGAGCTCTACTAAAGTAAACCCTTTTTGATTCATATATGAATCCTCCTTTTTTGTCTACTTTATCTTAGAGACGATGTTAGCAATTACTTAAAAAAAAGAGCTAAAGTGCTCTTTTCTTTTCATTCATATTAATAATTATATACATCATCTTGATACTCACATAAAAAATGAGTGTGATATGGAAGGGCATGGATAGTGGTTTTATAGATAAACTTAACGGAGATAACCAAAAAGAAAATCCAACGTGTAAGTAAAGTAAAAAGTAAATGAGATAGCTTAATTTATGCATCATTAACCACATCTTTGGTTGTAAATTTCTTCTAACTTGTCTGAAAGACGTGACAATAAGTGGAATCATGATGATATATGCGACTAATCCAATGATATTGTATCCATCTAAAATCTTACTAAAGTTAAATGCAAGGTGAGGGATCAGATAAATGAATCCGTAAATTGATAAATCACCTCTTACAGGCTCAATCACTTGTCTATACATTGATTTTTTCGGCATGAGACCTGCAAATATGACAAGCATAAAAAGCGCAAGACTAAACTGTCCTGAAAATACTGTCCATTCAATGAATTGTCCTTGAATGAGATACGCGAGCATGCTCAATACAAGTGCCAAAACAACAAAAAATATTTGGTTTTTTTCAATGATTTTTCCAATAAATACTAATGTCAAATACACAAAAGGTATAATGATAAAAGCGAGATTGGTTAAAATAAAATCCATTTAATCCTCACTTAAAAACGCTACAATAGGTACATTTTCTAATACTGATACACCGTGTGGTGATACATTTAAAATAAATTCTGTTAAATCTTGTCCTGCTTGGAACCCATTATGAGCACCTTCATTCCATCTTGAACTATTGGTGACATCATAGATCACGCCATCAACTAAAATATATGCAAAAGCACCATCTAAACCATCATAGGTACTTAATTCTTCTAATGTCAAATAAATCTTTTCATACTGAGCATGAATTGTCACATCATCAAATCCAGTAACTTCATTTGTGTCCCAACCTGTAAACGTATAACCACCATATACGAGTGGCGTTGGGAAACGAAGTGCTTCACCAAGTTTATAATTAACCACAGCAATGATGTCACCTTCTAAACCTTCAAATGTAATTTGAATGGATGTATCTAAGCTAGGTGGTGTCAGTAAACCATCTAAAACATGGACAACACCATTTTCTGCAATGAAATCTGTTTCAATAAGTGGTACAGCATTCACATGAACAATCCCATCGACGACACGAATCTGAAGCATTTCTCCTTGAACAGAAGCAACTTCAGTCATTCCAGACATTAAAGCTTCTACTAAGAGTGTTTGACTTACCATGTGATATCTCAATACATCAAATAAGTCGATATCAGATGTCAATCCATCAAAACCATCGGAAGGATCAAACCCATCTGGTATGTCAAATGCTGAATCTAAAAATCCATCTAATGAAGGTAGAAACACTGTGACTTCATCAAACGATGAAAAATCAATTGAAATTTGATCGCTATATATGAGAGATGCTAATGATTCATATCCTGGAATCGACGCAATCACTTGTAGCATCGTTTTTGTCGGTTCATCAATGAGGATGCCAACTTTTGGAACTCGCTCTAAAAACGCTTTACCATGTGGAGACAGTAAAATCGCTTGACTTAAATCTTGTCCGGCTTGGTAACTATTATGCATCCCATTATTCCATGCATCACTGTTGGTCACATCATAAATAAAGCCATCAACAGCAATATAAGCTTTTCTACCATCTAATCCATCAAAAACTTCAAGTTCAGATGGTGTCATTTCAAATAATTCAGTTGGAGTATTGTCGTCATTGCCACCACATGACACTAGAAACAATAGCAATGCTAAGATGAATAGTTTTTTCATTGAATAATCCTCTAAATATACATTATCACAATAAAAAAAAAGACTCTATTTCCATGAGTCCTTTTTTGCATTTTTGTAATATTATGTGAACACTATGTTGTTTCTTCAACTAAAATACCAACTTTAGGCACGCGTTCTAAAAATGCTTTCCCGTGAGGAGATAAATTGATGGCTTGACTTAGATCTTGTCCTGCTTGGTAACTATTATGCATCCCATTATTCCAAGCATCACTATTGGTCACATCATAAATATAACCATCGACTGCAATATATGCTTTCGCATCATCTAATCCGTCATATTCTGTTAATTCTATGATTGTCATTTCAAATAATTCTTCTTCTGATGTACCTTCATTGCCACATCCGACTAAAAAGAATATCAATCCTAAAATCCATACTTTTTTCATCATTCCCTCCTTATGTTTATAAATTACAGGATTTAATGAATGATAACAAGTGATAAACGTTGATTCAATATAAT
>JBMTKL010000094.1:0-2845 GCA_049439405.1 Acholeplasmataceae bacterium
AATACAAAAACAAAAACAATTAATTTCATTTGCTCGTGCGATTATTGCAGATCCAAGACTGCTGATATTAGATGAAGCAACATCTTCTATCGATTCAGAATCTGAATTGCTCATTCAAGAGGCAACAAAAGTACTATTAAAAGATCGAACGAGTTTCATTGTAGCACACAGATTGTCCACAATTGTTGAGGCGGATTTAATCGTGATGCTTGAAATGGGTAAGATCATCGAAATGGGAGATCATCAAACGCTCATTAATAAAAAAGGTGCTTATTATCAACTTTACAAAAATCAATTTTTTAAAGAACAAGGTCTTATTGAAGATTGGTTATCACAGTCATAAGTAAAAAATGTCACATCTATCTATTGTAATAATGGAGGTATGTGATGTTTTTTTTATGCATGTTAATGATGGTATCAAATCGATACGATGTAGTTTGGGAACATACTGATGTATACATCGAAGTTTATGATAACATTGATCCCTATACGTTTTTACCCATCGCACAACTATATGTTAATGGAGAACCTATTCAAACGGACAACGTCACTTATGAAAGAGGTGTTGATAGGACGTTTTTATCTGTGCTCACGTCAGTTGAGATAAAAACTTTTTATATCAAATATCGTGTTCATTTTTTGTCATACGGTGTAACAAATACCATAACGATTGCCTTTCATATTGTAGATAGAACGCCACCTTCTGTCTCACTAACTAAAGCTATTGTTTTAGAACATCATCAACATATGAATGTTAAAGAGTTCATCAAAATGACAGATAATTATGATGCCATTGATGACCTAACGATTATTGTTAATGACATGCAAGTTGATTATGAAAAAACGGGGATGTATCCTTTAGAAATTGCAGTTTATGATCAGTCAGGTAATATAGGCTTCCTAAAAACGACAGTAGAAATCCTTGATTTTTTAGCACCTACAATCATTCAAGTGAGTGATGTTCAAATTAATCCTTATGAAACGATTGATTGGAAGAGATATTTTGATATCAATGATGATTTAGATGAAACCATGCTGATTACAATTGACGATACTGAGGTTGATTACAATCACCTAGGATACTATCAAGCCATGATTTGTGCTGAAGATTTAAGTAAAAATCAAACATGTCGACCATTCAATGTGTTGATTAAAGATACGACAAAACCCAACATTATTCTAGCTGTAAAACAACCTCAAATAGATGTTCATACAGTGATGACAGAAGCGGTGATGCTTACATGGTTTATTCGATTAGAAGATACGTATGATGGAGAAAATATTGATGTTTTTTTTAGACACCAAATTAATACCCAAGTGATAGGTATTTATGATGTTATTGTTGAGGCACATGATCAATCTAATAATGTTGAAACGAAGGCATTTAATGTAGAAGTTATTGACCTAAAAGCACCGTTGGTACAACTTAATATTTCTTATTTTCAAGTAAAAGAAGTGCTCAATCCATTAAGGTCTTATGTTGATATCACTGATAATTATTACGAAGAAAACACTTTAGATGTGAAGATTCAATCAAATGTTGATACATCAATACTGGGTATGTATGAAATTGAAGTTCATGTAAGTGATCCATCAAACAATGAACGTTATTATTTGTTTTTCATTGAAGTTCTTGATCTCACACCTCCAAGCATTGAATCGACTGAAGCAATGATCATATCAAATTTTTCAATGCCTGATTATCTTATTAGATTAAACATCACCGACAATTATGATACCCTTGATGCATTACATATCGATGTTGATGATGACCATGTTGATTACGCAATACCAGGCATATATACCATTCATATCACACTGACTGATCGTTCTGGAAATCGTTCATATCATGATATCGATATCATCATCGTTGATATTATGCCTCCAATGATTGAGTTGTATGAAACAACAATTATCATTGAATTAGGAATGACAAGTATTGAACTTGAAAAGAATATTAAAAATGTCAGTGATAATATTTCAAGTGTTACTGTAGATGATGTCACTATCATTGAGGATGTTGATATTAACCGTATCGGATTATATCCTGTAATTTATCAACTGGTTGATGACGCTGGGAGTATGACAGAGATGATTGCCTATGTAAAAATCCAAGATACCGTCGCTCCAATTGTTCATGCTGAACCGCTCAGACACATATATCAAACATCTATCGATATGTATGAAGGTATTGATGTCACCGATGAAAGTGATGTAGACATTCGAATTATTTCACAGGGGTTTACACCCGAAGTTGGGACTTATTTTGTCACGTACATTGCATATGATGTTGCAGGAAATGATATCATTTTTGAAAGACAAATTGATGTTGTTGATGAAAGTTTTCAAGCGATGATTCAACCATACCTATCTTCAGCTATTTATTTGTTTATAGGTGTCATTATGGCGATAAGTTATAAAGTTTTTTCTAATCAAAGGACCTTTGACAAATCCAAGCAATTTAAGTATAATATTGAATAGATAATACGATAGGAGAAATTAAATATGGAAAGAGTACTCGTAGTATATTGGAGTGGTACGGGTAATACCGAAATCATGGCCGAAAAAATTGCTGAAGGTCTTGAAGAAGAAGGCATTGATGTAGAGTTATTGTCTGTTGATGATATTGATCCAGATGATGTTCAAAACTATGAAAAAATTGCGTTAGGATGTTCTTCAATGGGCGACGAAGAATTAGAAGAATCAGAGTTCTTACCTTTTTATGAAGATGCTGCTGATTATTTTGATGGAAAAAAAGTCGCATTATTTGGTTCATTTGGAGCTTGGGGAGACGGTAAAGGTGCTTGGATGGACAAGTGGGAAGCAAGCATGAATGAAATAGGTG
>JBMTKL010000095.1:0-2823 GCA_049439405.1 Acholeplasmataceae bacterium
GCGCTGATCCAGTTAAAAGCTGAATGGTCAGAACCTTTAGACATCAAATATAGAAGTTATGAGATGCTGCCTGGCCTCAAACCGGGAAGTGAGCAATCTTTATTTGACGTGATATCTAAACATTTAATCATAGACCGATATGAAGTAGAAACTTTTTTTGAAAAGTATCCAGTCATTAGAGATTTAAAACCTTTTGATGTGTATGATGCACACAGGATGTTGCATCTTGCTAAAACTTATGAATTAGAGTTTGAATGGGTGACCATCTTATTTGATGATTATTACGCGAAACAAAAAGACATTAGTAATCATAAATATTTAAAAGAAGTCGCACTTTCACTAGGCATGAACGAACAACACATTGACCGCGTCTTAGAATCTGATGAATACGGGAATCGTGTTGCATCCAATCGTGAAAACGCCATTTTAAAAGGAATCCATAGAATTCCACACACGCGAATAGATGGTAAACATCCTATGCAAGGGGCGCAAACGAAAGAGCAACTGCTTATTGCATTAGATCACGCAAAACATACACACTCTAAATTTATTGTGTGTGAAGAAGAGGAATGTGAAATATAATATGTCTGTGTATCAATTTTCAGTTCAAACGCATAAAAAAGAATCTGTGCAATTAGACCGATATCAAGGTAAGGTTTTACTGATTGTTAATACAGCACCTAAATGTGGTTTAGTTCGACAGTATCAAGGCATTGAAGCACTTCATAAAGATTATGAAAGTCAAGGGTTTGAAGTGTTAGATTTTCCTTGCAATCAGTTCATGAATCAAGCATCACAATCTAATAATGAGATACAAAGTTTTTGTCAAATCAACTATCAAACAACGTTTCAAACTTTTGCAAAAATAAAAGTCAATGGTTCTGATGCCGATCCTTTGTATAATTATTTAAAAAAAGTAAAACCTAAAGACATGGATTCAAAAGGTAAAATAAAAGGTGGTTTATCTTCACTTTTAGGCAACAAAATTAAGTGGAATTTCACCAAATTTTTAGTCAATAAAAAAGGAGAAGTCATCTACCGCTTTTCTCCTACAGTCCAACCAGAATCTTTAAAACCATTTATTGAAACACTATTAAAAGAAAACTAACCTTTCGGTTAGTTTTTTTCTTCTACAGAGATGTGGTAATCTTCAAAAAGTGCAATATCTAAATTTCCATTAATAAGTCTTATGTCATCAAATAGTTGTTTTTCATCAATGTTTTTGGGTAGAACAAGTTTATATGTAATCTTATATAGTGTGCCAAAATCACTGGTTTTAATCTTCTCTATTTTAAATGATTTGGTATGGTTTTTTAAGACTTCACTTAACGCATGTTTTACATTGAGATGTTCAGGCATTGTCACGACAAGTTTCGCATATTGGTCATTTTTATTAAGCAGTAATAGAGACAGTATCGTTAAGATAACAGCTAAAAATAATGTAATAATAATGCCAACAGATAAATATCCAAGCGCTGCAGCAAGTCCAGTCCCTACAGAAGCCAAAATATAAGCTAAGTCACTTGAATCTGTCATGGCAAGTCTAAATCTGACGAGAGTAAAGACACCAGCTAAACTAAATGCACGTGCTAAATTATTTGATACAAGCAATACGATAATGGCAACGACTAAAGGCATAATGAGCAATGTAAACATAAATGATCGATCATAACCATTGTTATAATGTGTAATGTGGTATACAAAAGCTAAAGTCATTCCAAATAATGTTGACATCCCTAAAACTATGAGTAAGTTTGATACCGTCAGTGGTTCTAAAATAATACTCCAATTAATCATGGGTAACATAAAGTGATCCTTTCGCATGTGATATATAGCTATGTCCATATTTTGATAAACTTTGATGATGAAGTCTTTGACCAGATAAATACTTCACGAGCCATATTGGAAATGCTTGATGACATTTTATTTCTAAAATGTATTGATTTGGAAAAAGTGGCTGCTGAATCTCGTTAAAATATTGATAATTGATATTCTGATCTAACGTGATTCTAAGTCCCATAGAAGTTTCTTCAAAAGCGTATCTAAGGTAATTGACATAAACGACAGGATTCAATTTTTTCTTTATAAACATTTGCTTAAATTCCTGTTGAATTATTGTATCATTAAATATAGATAAATCCAAATTTAAAATCGATTGTCTTTGATGTTCGTTTAGGGTCATTCTTAATTTATAAGATTGGCCTTGAAACTTTTTTTTAAGTTCTATGAAATGTTGAGCATGATTATAACTTCTAAGTCTTAATTTTGCTTTATATGCAGGTGAAGACAAACTATGACGGATGAATGAATGCGTTGAATCATCAAAATAAATTGTCTCTACATGATAAGGTTCATGATTGACATGATGTGGATCTTCAGAAAGATGTTTTCTAATGAAATCGAGAAAGTTATTATATTGGTTTTTACTCAATAAAAATTTCTTTTCATACCTTTGCATGAGTGTTTTCATTTTGACCTCTTTCCTTGATATATATTGTAACATATAAAATTGTTTATGTTACAATTGAATGTGGGAAGCACCCGTAGCTCAGTTGGATAGAGCGTAACCCTCCGAAGGTTAAGGCCGCATGTTCGATTCATGTCGGGTGCGCCATCAATTGGAGGAATACTCAAGTGGTTGAAGAGGCTCGCTTGGAAAGCGGGTAGATCAGAGATGATGCAGGGGTTCGAATCCCCTTTCCTCCGCCATAAGGAAGAAACCGGATTTGAGGTTTCATCTCAAGTCTTTTTATTTGTAATACAACGTATTGCAAAAATCTTATAGACGTGATACAATGTAATACGAGAGGTGATATTATGAGT
>JBMTKL010000096.1:0-2814 GCA_049439405.1 Acholeplasmataceae bacterium
TGACTCCACCATCTAAGACAGCATCTTCTAAATGTGTCATGTGGAGATTAGCTCCAGCAGCTTCTTCTAAATATGACTTAAATCTTATCATGTGATTTTATCCTGAAATTCTGCTTTAAATTCATCTGTCATTTTTGCTAGGAAACTAGGTGCTGACCTAAAGTTACCTTTATATCTTAATTCGATATGACATACTGGTAAATCACCAATCATTAAATCAAATTTTAACATAGCAGCTGTAGCACCTTCGTCGAATGCTTGAACTGCGCCAGGTGTTTTTCTAAATCCTACACCCTGGTCTTTTAATAATGTATTTAATTTAGTTGATGTTGTTTCAATGTCTTTATATTCACCAGCTGAAACATCTACACCTTTACGAGGACCATAATCACCAATACCTGTAACAAGAGCAAAATCAAAATTGACTTGCTTTAGTGTTCGTAAATCTGATTTAAATATCAAATTAATTAATTGGTTAGCCATTAAGTCTTTATTCCTCATAATGATAGTGAACATTTTTTGGAATAAATTACGATTACCTGGAGATTTTAGTTCTGCATTAATTAAATCGTTTGGAATACGCTGAACAAACTTTTTCCAATTTGTTTGACTTAAACGAACTGATTTAATATCTTTAACTACAGCTGGAGGCACGTTATATTGTGCTGGATTACGAGATGCTTTTCTTAATACCTTAATATAAAAGGCAGCTGCACTACGGTCAAGTGAGGTCATCATCGTATTGAATTTACTATCTTGAAAAAGTGTACTAAATGATTTATTAATAAGTGTCGGGTCTGCTTCTGTGATTCTCTTTTTCTTTTTAAGAGATATACCAATAAAGTTAGCGCCCTTTTTACAAATAAAATCAGAACTATTAAAGTCTTTCATTCCATATTTTGTAATTTGGAATTGTCTAACATCGTTATCCCATGCTTGACCTGTTAAATAAACTTTATCAGAATTACCATAACCGTTAGCATGAATAGCTAATGCAGCCGATACTGCTTGACAAAGGTTAACATAATCTTGTCCATCTAAACTTGCAATTTGACCTGCAGATGCACCTACAACATTACGACTCTTAACTTCTTGCTTACAAAATTCAATAAGCTCATCCATTTCTTCAACTGTATTTGGTGCAGTTAATCTTGATTTAAGACATAAAGCAGCTGTCATTAATTCGTTAGGGTCATCACCCGCTTGACTTGCTTTTCCATCAGGTCTACAGTTAACATAAACATATCTGTCCATGTCCTTATGCTTAAAAGTAATATCTTTATCTAATCTATCATCGGGCGGTGTTGGACCGCGCTCTAAATCGTCAGTATCATCAATAATCTGATTTGCTAATGAAGCCCATTTAACGCGTTTATTACCTTCCATAATAGCGAAGAGGCCGAGCTTTTTAGTATTAGATTTACCATTACGATTGTCAACTTCAATTGCAGCATCGATTGTAGAAATACCATCGTCGATTTTAGATAAAACATCTAAAGCAAATGATACATCGTCTCCGCTAAAAGTTGGAACATCAATAGGTGCTTCACCTAAAAAAGCTTTAAATCCTAAATCAACATTTTCTTTAGGAACACAATTAGGAACAAGTTTATTGCCCTTCTTTTTCATTCCCACTTGTTTGTGAGATTTCCAGCAAGGGCCGTCTTCCTATTTTGTTTTGTCTTTTTGAAATGAACTAAAAATTTTCATAATACCTTTATCAAAAATATGGTGTTTCAGTTATTTATAAAAATCAAATTAAATGAGCGTCGCTGAATACACCTTTCTTTTTCTTGCTTAATCGTTGACCGATGTCTGTCTTGTCAAACACAGGACCATCATCAATCACTTTCTTTTTTCCCGAGTCACCTCCGGAACTGTCGTCAAGGTTGATATTGTTTTGAGCACTTTCTTCGAGTTCATAGATTTTCATCTTTGCTCTATCAATACCAACAAGGAATCTACGATACCAACTGATATCGCCCCAACGATTCTTTAATTGTTTAAGCATGAGTTGTCCAAGCTCATCAAGCTGTTCAGATGTTACAAGACCAAGAATACAGTCAGCAGTATGAGTAATACCCATAGATTCAGATGTATTTGTAAGGTCAACATCAGAGTTGCCGTAGCCATCACGGTTGAACTGAGATGATGTTACAAGTGCACAGTTAAACTCCATCGCAAGACCACGAACCTCTTCAGCAATACTCTTAACAAGGTTATAACTACTTGATGCTGCAGCACCTCTTACACGAGATGAAGCACAAATGTTAAGATAGTCAAGGAATATCACATCAGGCTTAAAGTTTTTCTTCTGTTCAAGCTCATTTAGTAAGTGTCTAAAGTGACCAGAATGCACAGAACCAGTAGGATACTCTTTAATAACAAGTTTACCAGTGGTTTTAGTTTTGTATCTGTTGAGTCTTTTTTCATAAACATCTCTTGGAATCTCATTGACTTCGTCCATTGTAATATCCATAATGTTCGCATCAATACGTCGGCCGATTTATTCTTCTGCCATTTCCATAGTAATATAGAGAACATTTTTACCATACATCAGATGATTAGCTGCCATGTGACATTTGAGTAATGATTTACCACCACCCGTCGTAGCAAGTAATACTGTCATTGATTTACGAGGTAAACCACCTTTGGTAATTTTGTTTAGAATATCAATGTCAAACGGAATCCGCTCTTCTTTTCTGTGGTAATGTTCGTAACGATCTTCATAGTCATTTAAAAAGTCGTGACCGACACTCGAGTCAAAGCTGATACCCAAACTATCGGATAGTAATTTTGGAATGCTACCTTTAT
>JBMTKL010000097.1:0-2682 GCA_049439405.1 Acholeplasmataceae bacterium
CAAATCGTTGCTGCTAAATCAGCAAATGTTTCTCTTGTTGGTATTGTTTTACCTTTAGTTATATTTTTATGATAAGCAATCATTGGTACAAACTCTCTTGTGTGATCAGTGCCTTTATATGTTGGGTCATTGCCGTGATCTGCAGTGATGATTAGTAAGTCATTCTCATCGAGTGTTTCGATGAGCTTTGGTAATTGTGCATCAAATGCTTCGATTGCTTTTCCATAGCCAATGGGGTCTCTTCGATGCCCATAAAGTGCATCAAAGTCAACTAAATTTAGAAAACAGAGCCCAGTGAAATCTTTTTGAGCGATTTGAGTAATTTTTAACATACCATCGTCATTAGAAACAGTTTTTTGGTATTCAGTGACTCCGTAATGATCAAAAATATCAACGATTTTACCTAATGCGATGACATCATATGATTCATCTTCTAAAAAGTTTAATGCTGTTTTTGCAAATGGTTTTAATGCATAATCATGTCTGTTTGGTGTTCTTTTAAATGTATCTTTTGAATCGCCGATAAATGGTCTCGTAATTACACGTCCAACTTTCCATTCTGGTTTCATCAATATTTCTCTAGCAATTTCTGAAATTTCATACTGTCTTTCAATAGGAATAATGTCTTCATGCATTGCAATTTGAAGTACAGAGTCTGCGGATGTATAGACAATCAAATCACCAGTCCTCATATGGTGTTCTCCATACTTTTTGATGATCTCCGTTCCTGACGCAGATATATTACCAACAACTTTATGCCCTGTTTTTACTTCCAATTCTTTGATCATGTCATCTGGGAAACCCGAATCTGTAAATGTTAAAAAAGGTTCTTCAATCTTTAAACCCATTAGTTCCCAGTGACCTGTCATGGTGTCTTTGCCGTTTGATATCTCACGCATTTTAGTCACGATGCCAAGAGGTTTATCTGTTGGTTTCAAACCTTTTACTGATGTAATATTTCCATAACCTAACTGTATTAAGTTAGGGATATTTAATGGCATATGTTCTAGGATGTGACCTATGGTGTGTGATCCTATATCATCAAAAAGGTTTGCATCCTCTTGCTCTCCAATACCTAAACTGTCCATAACAATAACAAATATTCTTTTAAATTTCATCGTCACCCTCCTTTGATCTTGGGTGTGTTTGATCATACATTTGCTTTAAATGCTTTTGACTTAAATGTGTGTAAATTTGCGTTGTCGATATATCTTCATGACCTAATAGTAATTGTAAAGTCCTTAAATCCAATCCATTTTCTAGAAGATGTGTTGCGAAAGCATGCCTTAACATATGTGGATTAATCTTTGGCAAACCCAATGACTGACTCCATGAAGTCAATAACTTGTAAAAACCGACTCTAGATAAGGGATTACCGAATCGATTTAAAAATAAATGGGTGTACTGTTTTTTGTTTAAAGAAGGTCTTCCATCTCGCATATAATAAGTAATTGCATGAACGGCTGTTTCATTCATTGGAACTTCTCTCATCTTATTGCCTTTGCCATATACAGAGACATAGGCTTGTTTTAAATGAATGTCTGTAGTTTTTAATGACAACAGTTCACTCACTCTCAAACCTGAACCATAAATCAGTTCTAGTAATGCCTGATTGCGTAAAGCTAAAGGCGTATCACCTTCTACGTATTCAAGTAATGAAATGACTTGTTTTACAGATAGTGTATCAGGAAGTTTCTCTGGCTTTTTTGGTGTTTTTAAATGTCCAGCGACATCACTATCAGTCATTTTTTCTAGTAATAAAAATTTTGTAAAGGCTTTAATTGAGGACATTTTTCTTGCAATTGTTGATGTTTCATATCGTTTTGAAATATTGCTAAAGTACTTTGTAAAATCATCTTTATGTAGTTGTATGACTTGGTGTTTTTTAAGGTGCTTTGTTGCATAATGAGCAAAGTCCGATACATCTTTAAGATAAGCTTCTACTGTATGTGAAGACATTTGTTTTTCTTGTTTTAAGTAATATTCAAATTCTTTTATTTCATATTTCATATAAATACCATGAAAACGAGATTTCCAAGTTGTAAACCACGTCTTGTTAATTTTAGATAATCTTGATCTATTTCAATCAAACCGTCGTTTAACACTTTATGTAATGAAGGATATAAGTCAAAAATATCGGCAAAATATTTTTCTTTAACCATTGATAAAGAAATACCTTTTGTCATCCTTAACAAGAAAAGTAAATGATCATTTCTTAATGTCGCTGCATCTTGTGGTTGAATTTCTGGTTTTTGCCCTTTTAAATACTTTCCCATAGCCTTCGTTTGAATAGTTCTATTGACGCCATCAAACCCATGTGCACCAGTACCAAGACCAATATAAGGTTGTTGAGTCCAGTATAGCATATTGTGAACAGATTCATAGCCTGGTCTAGCAAAATTAGAAATCTCATAATGTACTAAACCACTTTTAGACAATGTATCGATAACTAAATCATACATCGTTGCTTCAGTATCTTCATCTAAAGGATGAAACTGATTTCTTTTATACTGATAATGAAAATAAGTGTTTTTTTCTAGAATGAGGGAATATGCACTGATATGTGGTATGTCTAATTCAATAATCATTTTTAAATCATCTTTAAGTGCTTCAGGAGTTTGATGTTCTAATGCATAGATTAAATCCACAGATATATTGGTCAACCCTATATGTTTTAAGTGT
>JBMTKL010000098.1:0-2659 GCA_049439405.1 Acholeplasmataceae bacterium
GGAAAAACTGTTGAACGACGCGACCAAGTTTGAATCACGCGTTTTTCGTTTTGTGCATTTTGTTTTTCAATTTTTGCCATCAAATGTAAATCTACAAATGGGCCTTTTTTTAATGAACGTGACATGTAGAGTCCTCCTAATTAGAACGACGACGAACGATTAAATCGTTAGACGCTTTCTTGTGATCTCTCGTTTTAAGACCGCGAGCTTTTTTACCCCAAGGGGTCATTGGTGATTTACGACCAATAGGTGCACGACCTTCACCACCACCATGCGGGTGATCATTCGGGTTCATTACTGACCCTCGAACCGTTGGACGAACACCCATGTGACGTTTTCTACCGGCTTTACCGATATTAACAAGTTCCCATGATTCGTTTCCAACTTCACCAACGGTTGCACGGCAAGTTCCTAAAACTTTTCTAACTTCTCCTGATTGAAGTCTTAAGAGGACGTATTTTTCTTCACGACCTAAGATTTGAGCCGACGTTCCTGCACTTCGTGCAATTTGTCCGCCTTTACCAGGATGCAGTTCAATGTTATGAACCACTGTACCAACAGGAATATTCATGATTGGCATGGCATTTCCGGTTTTGATGTCTACATGCATACCAGAAACGATTGTTTGACCAACTTCGAATCCTTTTGCAGCAAGCACATAACGTTTTTCTCCATCTGCATAGTGCAAGAGTGCGATGTTCGCACTTCTGTTTGGATCATATTCAATCGTAGCAATTTTTGCTGGAACATCATCTTTATTTCTTTTGAAATCTATAATACGATATTTCTTTTTGTTACCACCACCGATGTGACGTACAGTCAATTTACCTTGATTATTACGTCCACCAGTTTTTGAAATGGTTTCTACTAATGATTTTTCAGGAGTACTTGTCGTAATTTCTTCATATGTTAATGAAGTCATATTACGGCGACCATTTGTGGTTGGTTTATATGTTTTAATTGGCATATGTTTATTCTCCTTTAATCATTACACTGTAAAGGCGTCAATCTTTTGACCTTCAGCAATTTTAACGACAGCTTTTTTGAACGCTTGAGTATAGCCTTCATAACGTCTTGTGCGTTTAAATTTAGGTTTAGCGTTAATGGTATTAACAGATAATACATCAACACTGAAGATTGCCTCTACGGCTTTTTTTATTTCAACTTTGTTTGCTTTTCTATCTACTTTGAAAGTATACTTATTTTCACTTTCAATAAGCTTCATTGATTGTTCTGTAATCATTGGAGCTTTAATTGTGTCGTAATACTTATTCATTATCAAGCACCTCCTGAATTGCAAGTGCGGCATCTTTTGTTAACAACAATGTTTTAGCATTTAAAATGTCATATGTGCTTACATGTGATGCTAAAGAAAATTGAACTGTTGGAATATTTCTTGCTGCTAACGCTAAGTTATCAGAAAACTCATTTGCAACAACTAATACTTTACCTTCAACGCCTGTTGCATTGAGCATCGCTTTGAATGCTTTTGTCTTAGGTTGTTCTAAATTTAAAGCATCGATAACAATAAGTGTGTTGTTTTTCGCATGAAACGATAATGCTGAACGCAACGCTAATTGTCTAACTTTTTGATTTAATTTAACTCTATATGAACGTGGCGTTGGTCCGAACGTGACACCACCACTTCTCCAAATAGGTGATCTTGAAGATCCGTGTCTTGCTCGACCAGTTCCTTTTTGTCTCCATGGTCTTTTACCGCCACCCCGAACTTCTGAACGGTCTTTAACGCTTGCCGTGCCTTGTCTCATCGCAGCACGTTGTGATTGGACGACATCAAATATTGCTTGTTGATGTGGTTCAATTCCAAAGACAAAATCCGAGAGCTCTAACGCTTTAAGTGCTTTGCCTTCTTGATTTACAACTTGAATGTTTGGCATGATGTCCTCCTTAATTTACTTTTTTAACTGCTGAACGAACCATTACAAAACCATTTTTTGGTCCTGGAATGTTTCCGCCAATAAGCAGTAAATGATTGTCACTATCCACACTCACAACCGGTAAGTTTTGGATGGTTACTTTTTCAGCACCCATATGTCCAGGTAAATTTTTACCTTTCATGTTGCCTTTAATTGGTCCCATTGAACCCGACCCTCTATGATATCTAGAACCGTGAGCCATCGGTCCTCTAGATTGATTGTGTCTCTTGATAGAACCTTCAAATCCTTTACCTTTTGAAGTTCCTGTCACATCAACGAAGTCTCCTTCTTTGAAAATTGCTTCTGTTACTGAATCACCAACCGCTAATTTCGCAAGGTCACTTTCGTTGCCGTTTTTAAAACGAAATTCTCTGACGAAGCGCTTAGGTGCAGTATTAGCTTTTTTCACGTGCCCGATTTCAGGCTTTGTGCTGACTTTTTCGCGTTTGTCGCCATAACCAACTTGAGTTGCAACATAACCGTCTGTTTCAACAGTTTTTTGTTGTAACACAATATTGTTAGAGACATCTACGACTGTAACTGGCACTAATTTTCCATCTTCAGTGAAGATTTGAGTCATGCCAATTTTTTTACCTAAGATTCCTGTAGACATAAGTTTTCCTCTTTCTTTTTATTTTTTAAGTACAATGTCAATCCCTGAAGGTAAGTCAATGTCCATCAAGGCACTAATTGTTTTTGGATTTGGATCCAAAATTTGGATT
>JBMTKL010000099.1:0-2655 GCA_049439405.1 Acholeplasmataceae bacterium
ATCCCATATACGACGTCATGACACCATGCATACCGGATAAATTATTAACTCGTAATTCAATTGGTCCTAAGCCAATGATGGCATACTCAATTGGAATATCTGTCTGATCCCATGGCTTTCCGCCGGCTACTCCTGGAACGCCTTCATCAGAATATAATGCATAATGTTGTCCATCAAAATCTTGAAAAGGAAGATAGGTCATGTCATGTAATGTTTCTATTGATTGATATGATACATTAAATGAGTCAAATCGTTGTTTGAAATATGATAAAGCTTCATGTGATGGCACTCTAAGTCCAATCGTTTGTATTGAATTGGTACCTGTTTGACGTTTTTGAATGCCTTGAAAATCAAAAAATGTTAGATCTGTGCCAGGTGATGCTAGTGCATCTGTAAAAAATAAATGATACGTATGTATATCATCTTGATTCACGGTTTTCTTTGCTAATCTTAATCCCAATACTTGTGTCATAAATTCATATATTTTTTCAGCATCAGAAGTGATTGCAGTAATATGATGTAATCCTAAAGTTTCCATAATGACCTCCAATAGTATTATCTCAAAACTAAAAGTTCTGAAAAAGTAATTAACATGTATTGCGAGAATATGTGTAAAAAAGGTATAATACTTAAGAGGTTTTCATGAAGAAAAAACAATATTGGTTTAAAATTGATAACGCTGGAAAAGTATTTCCTTCAATCTCTAATCAAAAACGTTCCAATACGTTTCGTTTAAGTATGACGCTAAAAGAGACTATTGATCCTGGCATTTTAAATCAAGCAATAAACATGATGCTTCCTAGGTTTGAGTCTTTTGCTATTCAAATAAAAACTGGCATATTTTGGCAGTATTTTGCTGAAAATCATCGTCTATTTCAAGTTCAACCAGAATCAGCAATACTAACCAAATATTTTCATCCAAGACATAATAAAGGCTATTTATTTAAAATTTATTACTACCAAAAAAGAGTGACTTTAGAAACTTTCCATGCACTTACTGACGGTTCTGGAGCACTTGCATTTTTAAATTCTATCATGTATCAATATCTTACATTAATTGGTCATGATATGAACCCAGAAGGTAAAATATTAGGTACACAGCCAATACAACCTAAAGAAAATGAGGATGCATTTATCACCAATTATGATCCTTCTTATAAATCGACGATGAAAGAAACGCATGCATTCCATTTATCTGGTGAAAACTTTGAACATGCATTCACGAATTTATTTACTTTAAGACTTGATATTACTGCACTTAAAAAATTAGCTAAAGACACTTATAAGATGACTATTACGCAATACATTGCTGCAGTGATATGCTATTCAATCATGAAACAAAATAGTCATTTTCATCAACAAAAAAAACCTTTAAAATTATTTATTCCTATTAATTTAAGACCTTATTTTGATGCCATTACCTTAAGAAATTTCAGTTTGTATTTGAAAACTGTCTTTAATCCTGGAGATGTCTCACTTTCTTTTGAAGAGGTTGCGGAAAGTATAAAAACACAATTTTCAGACCAACTCAACAAAGAGGTTATTAAACAAAGAATTGCTGGTTATGTAAGTTTAGAAAAAGTATGGTGGATTCGATTATTACCATTTTTCTTAAAAAATATCGCATTCAAAATTGGATATGATATGCTTGGTGCAAAAATAAATACTGCATCATTTTCTAATTTAGGCCTTGTTCAACTTCCTAAAGATATGGTACCTTATGTAGATGATGTGAATTTTATCATCGGTGGATTTGGATTTGGTATTTCAGCGATTAGTTATCAACAAACGATGTCACTGAATCTAGCAACAACTATAAAAGATACTTCAATCATGAAAGAAGTGACATCAATTTTACATCAACATGGCTTAACATTACACGTCATTTCTAACTACAAGGAGCATTACGATGAGTTATTGTAAGCAATGTCACATCCATTATGAATCTGAACAAACACATTGTGTTCTATGTCATCAAGTACTCGATGAAGACGGCAATGAAACCACTTCATTTTATCCAGTATTTAAAAAGAAAGTGACACTTGCACCACTAATTAAGTACTTTATGTATCTGAATCTTATTTCGATCATCATTACAATCATCATCGATGCACAAGATTCATCTTTAGGGTTTTCTTTGATTGTCTCATTAAGTAATTTATATGCAATTGTGTTAGCTTCTTTTATTTTTCTACCTGAGTTTTGGACGACTAAAATATCAAAAATTTTACTGTTGACTTTGCTCTCTTTACTTGGTTTGACAGTATTAATTAGAGAAACTTATTGGTTTATCGATTATGTATTACCAATGACATTAATTGCTAACATATTACTTGTTGGTATTGCTGGTTTGTTTTACAAGAAAAATGATGATTTATTATTTCAACTGCTCATTTTAATTGTTTTAGGATTAACACCCGGAATTCTTCAAATGATTGGTATCACATCTGTATTACTACCATCGCAAATATCATTTTTTCTTAGTTTGACCTTATTTATTTACATTATCCTTTTCCAAAGAAAACTACTTATTGAAGCAATTAAACGTAGGTTCCATTTATGAGAAAAATAGCATTTTTAGGTCCTTCATACACATTTTCTGATATGTGTTATCAGTGGTATTTTAAAGATGACTATCAGCCCATTCATAAAAAA
>JBMTKL010000100.1:0-2605 GCA_049439405.1 Acholeplasmataceae bacterium
GATTCAATGTTTTGAACGGCTTCAGAATAATTCTTTTTAATCATACTTATTGCTTTTTGAATTACGCTGAGTGTTTTATTCATCTGATTTTTGTATGTTTTCAATTGTGCGTTAAAAGATGTTTGTTCTGTGGCAATTTGTTGCTCTAATTTATTTTTTTCTTGTAAATATTTAGTTTCAATTTGTTGTATTGATGTTTTATAGTTTGTTAGTGCTTCACTTAACTTATCTTTAAGTGATTCATCATATGTTAACATGTCATCATTTAGTTGTGTGGTCTTATTTAAAAATGATGTATTGATATTTTTTAAAGCATCATTATGTTGATGCTCTTTAGACTCAATTGTTGCATTTAAATATACTTGATTATTTTGTTCATGCTCAAAAAAAGCATCATATGCTTGAAGAATTAAATGGTATTCATTTTGCTTTTGTAATTTTCGTCTTAACGCACGTTTGGCATTTTCTAATTTAGAAACCATAATTCACCTAATATCATTATATCACATGATATTCGAGTTAAACATGATATAATATTGTTAAAGGAGTACTTTATGTACGCTACAATAGAAGGATTAGTCACTCACATTGAACCGACACATATCGTCATTGAAAACCAAGGGATTGGTTATTTTATTTTTACCCCAAATCCTTATGTCTATTCAAAAGACCTTAAAGTCAAAGTATTTGTTCACCATTACGTAAAAGAGGATGTTCAAGCTTTGTATGGATTTACGTCTTTAAACAGCAAAAAAATGTTTACAAAATTAATTAATGTCTCTGGTATTGGACCCAAAAGTGCATTAAGTATTTTAGCATCAGATGATATTGATGGTTTGATTACTGCAATCGAGATGGCTGACATCACATATTTAAAGAAATTTCCAGGTATTGGTCCGAAAAGTGCACAACAAATCATTTTGGATTTAAAAGGTAAGGTAGCGTTTGATGGTCCATCACACACACCTAAACTTCAAGATGTCGAAGATGCATTGTTGGCTTTAGGATATAAAAAAGCTGAAGTTAAGAAATTACTCACGACTTTAAATCAAGAGGATTCAGTTGAAAAGATGATAAAAACAGCACTTAAAGGATTATTGAAATCATGAATGAACATCGATTATTATCTCAAATGGCATTAAAAGAAGATGAGGAACAATCGCTAAGACCTCAAACACTCACTCAATACATTGGCCAAGATGGTATTAAAGAAATGCTAGATGTATATATTCAAGCGGCAAAAAAAAGAGATGAAGCACTTGATCATATGCTGCTATATGGTCCTCCTGGATTAGGTAAAACAACACTTGCACAAGTCACAGCTCATGAATTAGGTGTAAAAATTAAGGTAACAAGTGGTCCTGCGATTGAGCGAAGTGGTGATCTAGCAGCTTTATTAAGTTCATTAGAAGCTGGTGATGTTTTATTTATCGATGAAATTCATAGATTACCTCGTTATGTCGAGGAAGTTCTTTATGCTGCGATGGAAGATTATGTATTAGATATTGTAATCGGAAAAGATCAAGATGCACGGTCAATACGTATTGATTTGCCACCATTTACATTAATAGGCGCAACAACAAGATTTGGTGATTTATCTGCACCCCTAAGAGACAGATTTGGTGTTGTGTTTAGATTGAATTATTATAATACACATGATTTAGAGACCATTTGTAAAAGAACAGCACTCGTCTATGGCAACGATATCGAACTCAAGGCAGTGACAGCATTAGCGACAAGATCAAGAGGTACACCTAGAATTATTAATAGACTTTTTAGGCGCGTGAGAGATTTTGCAGACATTATGAATGATGGAATGATCACTTTAGCGATTACCGATCAAGCACTTTCAAAATTAGGTATTGATACGCAAGGATTAGATGAAACAGATTACAGATATTTAAAAGCAATCATTGACCGTTACAAAGGTGGACCAGCAGGCTTAGAGGCAATCGCTGCTTCCATTGCCGAAGAAGTCACGACGGTAGAAGATGTTTATGAACCATTCTTACTTCAAGAAGGGTATATTAAACGAACACCAAGAGGCCGTGTTGCCACTGAAAAAGCTTATAAAGTATTAGGTATACCGTATTATGAAGGATTTTTAAACACATGAAAATATCATTATTTGACTATCATTTACCAGAAGAGAAAATCGCACAGCATCCTGCTGAAAAACGTGATCATTCTAAGCTTTTACTGGTCGATAAGCAAGCTAAAAACGAGCCAATTGATTATATGTTTTATAACTTACCATCGCTTTTATCTAAAGGCGATGTTTTAGTGTTAAATAATACAAAAGTTATTCCAGCTAGATTATTTGGTACAAAAAGAGGTACCGGAGCAGCCATTGAATTATTACTTTTAAGCGATGTCATGAATGATACTTATGAAGCCATGACTAAGCCTGCAAAAAGAATACAAATTGGTGATATTGTGGATATTTCAGACACGTTTTATTTAACATGCATTGACAAAAGAAGTGATGGAATAGCGCTTTATAAATTGACATATGATGGTATTTTGATGGAACAGTTAGAGATGTTGGGTAAAATGCCTTTACCTCCATATATTAAAGCACTCAATGATGATTCAAGATATCAAA
>JBMTKL010000101.1:0-2591 GCA_049439405.1 Acholeplasmataceae bacterium
TTGAAGGTTGCACTTTAGGAAGCATTGATTTCGGTATATCAAAGATATGTAGTAATTCATCATCCCACGCAAGATCATGAATGTTATAAAGCATCGTTCTTGATGCATTGGAATGATCCGTGACATGATGACCCCCCGTTAATTTATAAATCAACCACGTATCAATCGTTCCAAATAATAAGTCGCCATTGACTGCTCTTTCTCTAGCACCTTCCACATGATCTAAGAGCCATGACACTTTAGATGCAGAGAAATAAGGATCTAACACTAAACCTGTCTTTTCCTTGATTAATTGATGATATCCTTTTGACTTTAATGTCTCACAAAGTTTTTGCGTTTGTCTAGATTGCCAAACGATTGCTTTGGAAATAGGCATACCTGTTTGTTTATCCCAAACGACTGTGGTCTCTCTTTGATTGGTCATGCCAATCGCTTTGATATCTTCTATCGACAATCCTGATGATTTTAATGCTTTAGCCATTGTTGCAAGTACAGATACCCATATTTCATTCGCATCATGATTGACCCACCCTGGATTTGGATAATATTGAGTGATTTCTTTCTGAGCCATACTCACAATATGTGCTTTTTCATCAAAAATAATCGTTCTTGTTGATGTTGTACCTTGATCTATCACTAAAATATATGACATCTTATACCTCTTTGAATTCATTATAAAGCGTTGATGATTGAATATCAACTAAATAAAAAAGCAAACCATTGAGGTTTGCTTTTGCTTTATGCACTTAAGTATGCTTCAATAACTTTTGGATCTTCCATTAAATCTTTCGCTGGACCTTCCATAATGATTTTACCTGTTTCTAAGACATACCCTTTATTTGATACAGATAATGCCTTATTCGCATTTTGTTCAACGAGTAAAATCGTTGTTCCTTGTTTATTAATATCTTCTATAATATGAAATATCTCTTGAACTAAAAGTGGTGCGAGTCCCATCGAAGGTTCATCAAGAAGTAAAATCTTAGGTCGACTCATGAGTGCTCTACCCATCGCTAACATTTGTTGTTCTCCACCAGACAAAGTACCAGCAATCTGTTTTTGTCTTTCTTCTAATCTTGGAAAATGACGAAATACTTTGGCCAAATCTTTTGCAATTTCTTCTTTATCTTTTCTTTGATAAGCACCCATTTCTAAGTTTTCCATCACCGTAAGACCTTTAAAAATACGTCTCCCTTCTGGAACATGTGAAATGCCTTCACTAACCACTTCATGAGGTGGATCTTCTTCGATAGAGCGACCAAGAAACATAATGTCACCTGACGTTTCTTTGAGTAACCTCGAAATGGTTTTTAAAATTGTTGTCTTTCCAGCACCATTTGCACCGATGAGAGTCACGATTTCACCTTGGTGTACTTCAAAACTCACACCTTTAATGGCATGTATTGAGCCATAGTGTACATGTAAATCTGATATCTTTAACATATTATTCACCTAAATAAGCCTTAATGACATCTGGATTTCGTTTAATCTCATTAGGACTTCCTGTTGCAATGACTTTTCCGTAATCAACCACGTATATTCTCTCACAAATACCCATCACAAGTTTCATGTCATGTTCAATGAGTAAGACTGAGATGTCAAAATCTTTTTTTACTTTTTTAATGGTCGCCATCAGACCTTCAGTTTCTGTTGGATTCATGCCAGCGGCAGGTTCGTCTAAAAGTAAAATCTCTGGTTTTGTTGCAAGTGCACGTGCGATTTCTAGTTTTCTTTGTGCACCATATGGTAAATTTTTTGCTTTTTCACTAGCAAACTTGTCTAAATCAAAGACTTTTAGTAAGGACTGTGCATAAGCATTTGCTTCTTGTTCTTCTTTACTATATTTCGAGGTTTTAAAGATCGTATCAAAATAATGGTACGTCATATGATTGTGATAGGCAATTTTAATATTGTCTAATACAGTCATATTTTTAAATAAGCGTATGTTTTGAAATGTTCGACTTGAACCAAGCATGACAATCTCATTTGGTTTTTTACCTGTGATTTTTTCACCTTTTAAAAAGATATGTCCATCTGTTGGTACATAAACACCAGTGAGCATGTTAAAAATTGTCGTTTTACCCGCGCCATTCGGTCCTATTAAACCGACAAGCTCTCCTCTTTGGATATCAATATTTACTTGATCAACAGCTTTAAGTCCACCGAATTGAATCGATAAATTTTCTATTTTTAATACTGACATGATTTACTCCTTATGTCCCAATAGTCCTTGAGGACGGAATAACATCATCACGATAAGTAATGTTGAGTAAAGTAAGAATCTATAATCTTCTAAGCTTCTTAAAATTTCAGGGAGTGACACTAATACAATGGATGCAACAATGGATCCAGAAAGCGATCCCATTCCGCCTAAAATGACGATGACAAAAATTTCAACTGACTTCAAGAAGTTAAAGTTTACTGGTGCTAAAAATCCAATTCTAAACGCAAACATGGCACCACCAACTGCTGCAAACATGGATGCTAATACAAACCCTAACAATTTATACTTCGTAATGTTAATGCCAACACTTTCACTTGCAATTTCATCTTCTTTAATCGAAATAATAGCGCGTCCATGTCTCGAATTC
>JBMTKL010000102.1:0-2546 GCA_049439405.1 Acholeplasmataceae bacterium
TAAGCAAATGGTCACAAACGGCGCTGTTCATCTTAAAAACAACCACAAAGAAATTGATCATTTAAACGTATTTCCAGTCCCAGATGGAGACACTGGAACAAATATGCAAATGACAATGATGGCAGGTGTTAAAGAGTTATTTAACAATGATTCTGCATCGATTGTCGATGTATCGAAAATTTTATCTAGAGGTCTTTTAATGGGTGCTCGCGGTAATTCTGGGGTTATTTTATCCCAATTTTTCCGTGGTATTTATTCTGAGATTGCTAAAATTGACGAATCATTTGCAACCATTGAACAATTTATAAAGGCCTTAGTTGGTGGTTATGAGATGGCGTACCGTGCTGTGATGGATCCAGTTGAAGGTACTATTTTAACTGTCGTCAGAGAAGCAGCAGAACGCGTATTAAGAGATAAGTCTAATTATGACTCTATTGAAAAAGTTATGAAAGCTTATTTGAAGCAAGCCAATAAAACATTAGAAGAGACACCAAATTTATTACCCGTATTAAAAGAAGCAGGTGTTGTTGATTCAGGTGGAGCAGGATTTATTAAAATCGTTGAAGGAATGATTATGGCTTTAGAAGGTCAAGAACTCGCAGAACTTCAACAAGAAGATAGTGCTAAAGATTATCATGGTGCGCACAACTTAGGTGATGTTGAAATTACTTTTGGGTACTGTACAGAATTTATTATTAAATTAGAAGACTATGAATCATTTGATCAATCACTATTACGTGACCCTCTTTCTAAAATGGGTGATTCTCTTGTCTTTGTTCAAGATGAAGAGTTACTTAAAGTGCATCTTCACACCGATGAACCAGGAGTGGCGATTACATTAGGACAAAAATACGGTGATCTTCAAACGATGAAAGTCGATAACATGAGACTTCAAAATGCAATGATCATGGGTAAAGAAGCGCCTAAAAAACCTAAAGAAGAAAAACCTTTTGCAGTGATTGCAGTTGCATCTGGTGCTGGGATTAAAGCAGCGTATAAAGAATTAGGTATTGATGTTGTTATTGATGGAGGTCAAACGATGAATCCATCCACTGAAGATTTCGTGAAAGCCATTGAGCACGTTTACGCAAAACATATAATTTTACTACCTAATAATAAAAACATCATATTATCTGCTGAACAAACCATTGATTTATTACCAGAACAATCGATTTCTGTTATTAAGACTAAAAATATGGGTCAAGGTTATGCAGCGATGATTGCATTTGATCCAACCGTCACGTTAGATGATAATTTAGAGGCAATGACAGATGTTGCAGAAAGCATGACTTATGGTAATATTACCTATGCTGTAAGAGACACTGAGATTGATGGTATTAAAATTAGTAACGGTGATTTCATGGCATTATTAAAAGGTAAAATCGTTGATGCTAAACCAACAAGATTAGAAGCAGCCAAAGTTTTACTTGATCAAATGATTGATGAATCGAGAGAAATTATGACAGTCTTCTACGGTGAAGGATACGACCAAGATGAACTCGATGATATCATTGCTTATACAAAAAAATTAAATCCAGATCTTGAAGTTGAAACAATTCACGGAAAGCAAGACATTTATACATATATTTTCGCAGTAGAGTGATATAATATTTGGTGCGATAAGCACCTTTTATTTGCGGACGTGGTGGAATGGTAGACACGCATGCTTGAGGGGCATGTGACCGCTAGGTCGTGTGAGTTCAAATCTCATCGTCCGCACCAAATTGAACATAAAGTTTGACGACTTAGTCAAACTTTTTATTATATAATAAAAATGTGTGAACAAAATTGAGGTGAAATGATGCAAATCACAGGACTTAGAACATTCATTCCAACGATAGATTTTGAAAAGTCAAAATTATTTTATAAAGCGTTAGGATTCCAAGTAAAATGGGAAAATGATGATCTTGCTATTGTAGGGGTTAAAGATTTTGAGTTTTTCTTACAGAAATTTTATGTTGAAGATTGGGCGAATAATTTCATGATGCAGCTTTTTGTTGATGATATTAAAAGCTTTTATGACGTTGTATCTAATGTATATCAATCATATGAAAATACAAAGCTAAAACCGATATTTGAAGCAGATTATGGGTACACGTTCCATTTAATCGATCCAGCTGGAGTTTTGTGGCATGTTACAGAAAGAAAAACTGATCGCGTTGTGGATGAAAACAAGCTACTGTGTGAAAATCAATAAAACAGCACCTATGTGCTGTTTTTTTATGAAGTTTGATATAATTATAGTGGTGATGCCTATATGAAACTACAACCTGGCATGCATTTACTCATACATAGTTACAAACATAATAAAACAGTCCACCGTATTTGGAAAAAATCTGTCGTACTGGAAGTCAATCATCATTTTACTGTCACTGCAAATGAACGTACACGAGTCATTGAAAATGATGGTAGAACATGGAAGACTAAAGAACCTGCAATATGTATTTTTTTTGAAGAGTATTGGTTTAATGTGATTGCGATGTTAAAACAAAACGGGATTCATTATTATTGTAATTTAGCAAGTCCATTTGTATATGATGGTGAAG
>JBMTKL010000103.1:0-2529 GCA_049439405.1 Acholeplasmataceae bacterium
GACAGCCAACGGGTATCATTTTTTCGCAACCATTGCATACTAAGAAGTGATGATGATGACCAATATAATAATACTGTTTTTGATTGATAATCGTTTTAAATACCTGGTGATCTTCATAAAATTTTTCAAGAGATCTGTACACCGTAGATAAATTCAATTTATCATCTTGAATCATGATATGGATATCATCACATGTCATTGGTAAATCGTGTTGATACAAGACCTCTAGTATTTTTTTTCTTTGTGATGTCATTCTCATGTTTGAATACCTCCCCGTTTAAAAGCAAAACTTAGTATAAAAAAGATTGTGTAAATTAAAATGATAGAAGCACTTGCGGGAATATTGAGTGGATGTGAAATAACGATGCCAATGATGGCAGATAAAGTCGCAATGATGACACCTAAAAGAAGTGTGTATTTGAAAGTATTGGATATTTTAGAGGCGATCGCGGCTGGAAAAATAATGAGAGATGTAATAAGTAAAACACCGATGGATCTCACACCTATGACAATAAATAATGATGTTAAAACTGCAAGAAAGTACCTTATCAACGGAACATTTACTTTTAAAAATAACGCATAATTTTCATCATATGTCATCAAAAAAAGCTTTTGATATATCACTTTAACAAAGATACCAATCAATAAAAGGATGATGAAACTTAGAATGATATCACCTTGTCTTAATGTGAAAATATTTCCTACAAGTAGAGACTCAATAGATACATTGAAATTGGCACTCGTTTTTACTAATATTAATCCAATGGCAAATGCTACAGAGCTTACAATGCCGATAGAAACATCCCCTTGAAGTTTGATTCTTGTAGATAAATATTGGATGAGTATGCTCGAAACCACCACAAAAGGAATTGCTAACCATAAGGGTTGATCCAAAAATAATAATCCAATAACAAAACCAGTGAAACTCACATGAGATAAACCGTGCGCAATCATCCCTTGTTGATTAAGTACTAAAAAAGGACTTAACAGCGATGCCGAAATAGATAAAATAATACCAATGATTAAGGCATTTTGAAGAAACGTATATGTGAAAAAATCAAGCATGATGATGACCTTCATGAGAGAAATTTTCAAAAGCATCAAACTCTCCAAAAAATTTCATATTTTGGTCAATATATAAGACTTTACAGTCTTTTTTTACAATATCTGTAAGATCATGAGTAACGTGAATGATGGTCATTTCATGTGTTTTTTGAAGGTGGTGAAGCAGTTGTAAAAAAGATTCTCTGAATGCTGGATCGAGTGCACTTGTAGGCTCATCTAAGATAAGAACTTCAGGATTTAATAGGAGTGCACGAATAAGAAAAATGCGTTGTTTTTGTCCGCCTGATAAATGTTTCATTGCTGATTTTTTATAGGGTGTCATTTGCATCATTTCTAACCAACCATCGATATCAGCATCACTTTTTGAAATATTTTTTAAAACTTCCTCTACACTCATTGGCACATGATCAGAAACATGTAATGCTTGTGGTAGGTACCCAATGTGAGAGGTATCCATGCGAATAGATCCACTTGTAGGTGCTAATAAATTAACTATGAGTTTGACCAGTGTGGATTTACCGCTGCCATTCGGTCCAACAACATGCAGAAAATCACCTTTACTAATTGTAAAAGTGATATCTTTGAGAGCTTCATATTGACCAAAAGTCATGTGTATTTGATTAACGTGTACCATAATTTTCCTCGATGACTATTTTGATATGATAGATATTATTTTCAAAAATATCAAACAATGTCACATTATTTTCAAAGTCTTCTTGACTAATATTATGAAATTGATGTAGTTCATAGAAGAATACTGTTTGGTTTTGTTCTAAAAGCGCTGATTGTATCGTGATGGCTGCAAGAGGTTCTTGATCAAAGACCGGTTCAATAAAAAATGCACGGATGTTGTTTGATACTAATGCATCCATAAAACGGGATAGCTCAAGAGAAGATAATTCAGCATCAGGAATAAAATCAGGAAATAATGAAACGATGTCCAGTCCAAAATATTCCCCAAATTCAGCCATCGCATTATGTCCTGCGATATATAATGTGAGATTATCATTACGGTATAATGTTAAAAAGTTTTCTAGATCATTCGCATAGGATTCGAGCGTTTCGATATAATAATTTGCATTTTCAGTAAAGACGTCAGCAGATGATGGTTTGATTTCAATGAGATGTGCTAATATAACTTATACCTTCCATCGTATCTGGGTTTGTCCAAAAATGTATGTCATGGTCTTCATCGTGTTCTTCGTGGGCATGATCATCGTGTTCTTCGTGGGCATGATCATCGTGTTCAAAATCAAGTTCGAGTTCTAAATTTAGCACAAGCGTTTTTGATAGAGAAATATCACTTACCCAATTTTCTAATGCGTCAGATGTATAGATGAATAACTCAGAGGATTCAATATATTGACGATCTTTAGATGTGATTTCAAAACTATGAGGATCTGCACCAAAAGGTAAAACATTTTTCACCGTCATTTCATCTTCTACAATTGCTTTGGCAATATC
>JBMTKL010000104.1:0-2517 GCA_049439405.1 Acholeplasmataceae bacterium
TATCGAAGGTAAAGAGTTTAGTGATGGTAATACATATTTCTTTGATACTGTGTGGAATGACACAAAAAACATTACGATTAGTTTAGAAAATATATAAAAAAAGGCAATGCCTTTTTTTATTACAAGTGAGGACATATGAATACAGCGATTATTCAAGAAATTAAACAACAAACCGGTATATCGACGAAACAAATTTCAACAGTTTTATCACTTTTGGATGAAGGAAATACGATTCCCTTTATTTCAAGATACCGTAAAGAAGCGACAGGGGGACTTGATGAAGCCCAAATTTTTGAGATTCATCAAACGTGGAGTTATCAAAAGAATTTGTTTGAAAGAAAAGAAGATGTCATTCGTCTCATTGATGAAAAAGGATTACTTACCGATAAACTCAAACAAGATATTTTAAATGCAGAAAAACTTGTTGAAGTGGAAGATTTATACCGTCCATTTAAGGAAAAGAAAAAAACAAAAGCAACGATTGCGATTAAAAATGGTTTACAAGGACTTGCGAATTGGTGCATGTTTTTTCCTGTGGAAGATCCAATCGTTGAGGCTAAAAACTATTTAAACGAACAAGTTAAGACGCCAGAAGAAGCATTAGAAGGTGCCATGCATATCGTGAGTGAATTTATCGCTGATGATGCTGAATATAGAAAAGCACTCCGTGAACTTATGAATGTAGCACGCATCAAAACATCTAAGAAAAAAGATGCTGAAGATCCTAGAGAAACATTTGGGATGTATTATGATTACCAAGAACAAATCAAACAAATCAAACCACATAGAATACTCGCCATTAATCGTGGTGAAAAAGAAAAAATATTAAATGTCAAAATAGAAGCAGATAAAGAAGGAATGACCTCTTATTTAGAGCGTAAAATCATCAAATATCCAGAAGTTAAAGTAGCAGCATATTTTAAATCGGCAATTGACGATACTTTAAAAAGACTTATTTATCCATCTCTTGAAAGAGAAGTGAGAAGCGAACTTACTGAAGTCGCAGAAAATCAAGCCATTGATGTCTTTTCTGAAAATCTTCAAAAACTATTACTTCAAGCACCACTTAAAGGGAAAGTCATCTTAGGTGTTGACCCCGCATTTAGAACAGGGTGTAAATTATCCGTTGTTGATAAAACAGGTATGGTTTTAGATAAAGGTGTCATGTATCCGCATGAAAAGAAAAAAGGAGCAACTGTCAGTGATTCAGATGTCAAAAAATCTAAAGTCACACTCCTTCAATGTATAAAAAAATATCAAGTGGAACTCATTGCAATCGGAAACGGAACAGCATCAAGAGAAACAGAAAGTTTTGTTGCTGCATTCATTAAAGAACTAGGCTTAAAAATATCATATGTCATTGTTAACGAGGCAGGCGCTTCAGTGTATTCAGCCAGTGAACTTGCAAGAGAAGAGTTTCCAGACTTTAGTGTTGAAGAAAGAAGTGCTGCATCGATTGCTAGACGTCTTCAAGACCCACTTTCAGAACTTGTAAAAATTGATCCTAAATCGATTGGTGTCGGTCAATATCAACACGATGTGACACCGAAGAAACTTAATGAATCACTGAATTTCGTCGTCACTCAAGCCGTGAACCAAGTTGGTGTCAACATTAATACAGCATCTAAATCACTTCTGATGTATGTATCAGGTCTCAATAAATCAGCAGCTGAAAACATCGTGTCATATCGTGAAAAACTTGGTAGATTTTCTAACAGAAAAGATATTTTAGGTGTTCCAAAACTGGGGCCTAAAACGTATGAACAAGCCGTAGGATTTCTAAGAATCCCGGATAGTGATGAAGCGCTAGATATGACTGCTGTTCACCCAGAATCATACAAAAAAGCAAAAGCGATTATGAAGATGTATGGCATAACTGGTGATATGTTTGGTAAAGAAGAAGTGAAAGACATTGTCAAAGGCATTGATAAATCAAGATTAATGAGAGATTTAGATGTTGACATGTATACGCTCACAGATATATTAGATGCATTTGTTGCACCATTACGTGATCCTCGTGATGAGTTCAGTCAACCTGTCTTGAGACAAGATATTTTGAAAATAGAAGACTTAACTGTTGGTATGCAACTTGAAGGTACCGTCAGAAATGTGGTTGACTTTGGTGCATTTATTGACATTGGTCTTAAAGAAGATGGTTTATGTCATATTTCTAAACTTGCAAAAAGATACATTAAACACCCTAAAGATGTTGTTTCTGTAGGGGATATTGTTAAAGTTTATGTCATACAAATTGATTTAAATAGAGGTAAAGTTGGATTATCCATGATTCCAACGAATAATAGTTGACACTTTGCTTAAAATACGCTATCATAATATAGCGTTACGGAGTAGTACTCAAGTGGTTAAGAGGACGGTTTGCTAAACCGTTAGGTCGGGTTACCGGCGCGAGGGTTCAAATCCCTCCTGCTCCGCCACGGAGGGCCCGTTGGTGAAGCGGTTAACACATATGCCTTTCACGCATACATTCACGGGTTCGAGTCCCGTACGGGTCACCAA
>JBMTKL010000105.1:0-2517 GCA_049439405.1 Acholeplasmataceae bacterium
GTTGGAGGCTTGAAAAAAAATAAGAGACACCAACTAGAATCTTTAATTTTACCAACGCAAACCATGAAGTTATCAACGCACAATGTGTTATATAAACTACTTATGAAATTATCAGAAGAAGTTCACCGTTTTGCTATCACTTTTCATAGACAAACAAGGAATAAAAGAAGCTATGCATCAAAACTTGATGAGATTAAAGGTATTGGTCCTAAAAGAAAAGCATTACTTATTAAGACATTTGGAACGTTTGAACGCATACAGCAAGCTGAAGTCAATCAATTAAAAGCACTTGGAATTCCCGATGAAGTTATTTCAAGTATTAAGGAATACGATGAGAAAAATCATTCATAAAGTCGATTATGACAATAAAACATTTTGGATAAAAGAGAGAAAAAAATTACATCCGTTTCAACTGAGTAACCGAATGAGTAAAGTGTATTTGCCAATATTGACACCAGGTTTACTGATTGATTTTGAAGTGACCAAAACTAAACATCCAAGAAGAACTAAAAAAGTGGCACATATCACTCAAATTGTCATGTTAGAACCTTATCAAATTATTCATGATCTCGATACGCTTAGAACAGATATGTTAGATGTGATTAAGCATGTAAAACACTTTGCATATTTAGATTTTGAAATGAGTATGCCTGCTTTTTCTAAACGTGGACATCATCAAACTGAAATTATTCAATTTGGCGTTGTGATTACAGATGAACATCATCAAATATTAGAAAAGCATTCGAGTTATGTATTTAAAAAAAGACATGGATTACTTTCTGATCGAACATTGAAATTTTTAAAGATTGAACAAGAATCTTATTTAGAAGGTGCAATTTCATACCTCTCATTTTATGAAATCACGAAAGACATTCAAACAAAGTTTCAACCGAAATGGATTGTATGGGGCAAAAATGACATTCAAGTGCTTAATGATTCTTTTATTCTTCATGAACAACCACCACTTGTACAATCGAATGATTTTATGGATTTGCTGAAACTACATAAAGATTATTATAGTCTAAAAGATGATTTAGGTCTTCTAAAAGCGTTTCAATTATATTATAAAGAGGAAATACACCAAAAACATGATGCGCTTGATGATGCCATGATGACAGCACTCATCATGCGTGGCTTTATTGAAACCATGAAAGCACATAAAAAAAGTCGACCACGACGGATCGACTTAGTTTTAAGCACTTAAATCTACTAAAATTGGAATAATTAAAGGTCTTCTTAATGTCATTTCATAAATGACAGTATTTAAATGGTCAATGATACGATTTTTTATCGATTGTTCATTGATCATTTTTTTATTTAACTCAGCAGTCATTAATTGTTCTACTTCATTCGATAAGCTTGTTGTAATGGCTTCATTACCTTTCATATAAATAAAGCCTCTTGAGATGATTGTAGGAGAATTCATTAATTTTTTCTCATGCTTATCATAAGAAATGATGATAGAAAATAAACCTTCTTCTGAAAGAAGTTTTCTTTCTTTAATCACTTGAGATCCGATGTCGCCAATTCCAGTACCATCAATATAAACCTCACCTGAAGGTATGGTTCCAGCATGTCTTATCGATCGATTAGATATTGCAGCGACATCACCATTGTCTAAAATGAGAATGTTATCTTTTATGACACCACATGCAATCGCAAGATCGCGGTGATGTCTTTGCATGCGATGTTCACCGTGTACCGGGATAAAGAGTTTTGGTTTTAGTAATGATAACATCATTTTTAAATCACTTTGATTACCATGTCCGGATGTATGTGTATCCGCGATTGGACCGTGCGTGATGACGTTCACATCTAAGCGGTAAAGCTTATTGATTGTTTTATTTACACCTTCTTGGTTTCCAGGAATAGGAGAAGATGAAAATACGACAGTATCTCCTGGCATAGCTTTGATGAAGCGGTGATTGTTTGATGCAATTCTTGATAAAGCAGCTAATGGTTCACCCTGTGAACCAGTGACTAATATCGTCAACTCTTTTGCTTGATATCTTCCGACTTGATCACCTTTGATAATCGTTTGTTTAGGAATCTTTATATACCCAGATTGAATACCGATTTCAATCGCGCGTTCCATTGAACGTCCAAACACAGCAATTTTTCTATTGTTTCTCAGTGAAGCTTCAATGATTTGTTGAATTCTATAAAGGTTTGATGCAAAGGTTGCAATGATGATTCGACCATCGATTTTCGCGAACAATTCATTAATGGATTCCCCAATGACAGATTCACTTTGAATGGCTTCAACACGCTCTGCATTTGTTGAATCGCTACATAAAAGTAAAACGCCTTCCTGTCCAATCTCAGTAAGTTTGTGAAATTCAGCTGGGGGTCCAACAGGGGTAAAATCAACTTTGAAATCACCTGTATGGAAAATAATCCCTTGAGGCGTTCTAAAAACAATTCCAAACATATCCGGAATAGAGTGTGTGAGTCTAATAAATGACACTTCAGTTTTTTTAAACTGATATTTATAGTAACTTTTGTATTCTTCAATGG
>JBMTKL010000106.1:0-2516 GCA_049439405.1 Acholeplasmataceae bacterium
TTAGAACTGACGTATGAGACGAAAATAGAAAAGATTGAACCAAGTGGACTCGTTCCAGTGATCCTCTATGCCAAATTTACTCTTTTAAAAGATAACAATTGGATGTTTAATATCATAGAGGAAACAGATACAACCATAAAAATTGAACTTAGAATTACAGGTATTGTTGATTTTGCAGGATTTAATGCAAAAATCACATATAACCAAGACGTCGTTACGAAAGAATCCATCACGAACAGTTTAGGGTCTGTAATAAACCAACTAACCGAAGGACAAATATTATTTAATTATATTAATTCACTCAATCCAAGAAATTCAGAAACACTTGTTCTTGTTGTTAACTTTAATAAAGTTGGAGAAGGCAGTTTAGATCTTATATTAACCGTAAGCGAAATGATTTCAATTGATGAGAACTATTTCACCTATGACGTTGATTATCATATTACAATCAATACTTTTTCTATCGATTTAGAAGAAAACTCAAGTCAATAGTGTATGATTGTATCTGAAATTTACTTCTGAGAACCTTAACATTCTTTCTAGGAATAGATTAAATTTAATATAAACGAATAAAGAACTTCATGCGTTTATTAAATCGAAATAGTTATATTAATGGTTTATAAAAAGGAAGGTTATCCATCCTTATTATGTCTAACATTGTATTCAAATTTCTGATAAGACATTAAGCTTCAAGGTTAGATAAATTTTTTAGACAAATTCAAGTAGTATGGTACGTAAATAATACGTAAATGTAGGTTTTTCTATCGTTTTATTGAAATGAATAGATATATAATATATTTATAAAACCTAAGGAGTTCACAATGGTAAGAGTGCTTTTTGTATGTGTGCATAATAGTGCACGTTCACAAATGGGTGAAACGTATTTGAATGATTTTGGAAAAGATTTATTTGTTGCTGAAAGTGCTGGGATTGAAGCAGGGACATTAAATCCAAATGTTGTTGAAGTCATGAAAGAAGAAGGCTATGATATTTCAAAGAACCAAACAGATAGTGTCTTTGAGTTTTTTAAACAAAATAGACAGTATTCATTTGTGATCAAAGTATGTGATGAAATTCATGGTCAAAAATGTCCAATCTTCCCGCATGCATTAAATGATTTATATTGGAATATCGAGGATCCTTCTGCTTTTGAAGGGTCTAAAGAAGAAGTCTTAGAAAAAACAAGACAAGTTCGTGATCAAATTAAAGCGAAAGTTCACGCTTTCATTGAAGAACATCGTGCCTTTGCTGAAAAAAGAAAGCAGTCTTAAAAACTTAATACAATGAAAAATATAAAGTCACTTTTTAATAAGTGACTTTTTTTAAGTAAAAGTGTATTGAGTGAGTATGATAAAGTAGGAGGATGATGATGACATTATTCCATGCTTTATCTTTAGGACTCATGATGAGTTTACACCCATATAATATGTTTGATTTATCTCATATCCATGTGAATGGGACAGAAAATTATGCTTATACACATGAACCTTTCGACGTCACAGAAGGAATTTTGTATACCCTAGTGTTTGATCCAGATATCATTGGTCAGTATTATGATTACATGGACCTTGAAATGCTTGAACTTGAGGGTGCTGTATTCGATGCATATCCATTTATGTTTGAATCAAATGAAGACGTTTTTTATGTAAGTTTTAAGTCAGTAGATGCTTTACTTGATATTTTGTATATGCCATGGAATCCTCATGGTGATTTTGAGATTATCATGTATGAAGGAGGTATTGATGATTTTAAAGGCTTTACTGTGTATCAAGACGCGAAGTGGATGAGTTACGCGTATGTTACATCATCAATTGATACGGTTGAAATGTCTGATGATTGGATATTATTTCATGACAGGGAAGACCTCTTGGTCTATCAATATCAAGGACATGAAATATATATGAATCTTTTTCCGGTTTATGTCGACTTAGAACCTCTATCCTTAGAAGGTCCTGATGAGATGTATACGTATACCAATCAAACACCTTATACCCATGACGATATCATAAGTTTTTATACATCGAATGGTGACCTCATGATTGAATATGATGCCTATGAAGGCACGACTGAACCTGGTCGCTATCAAGTCATCATCAAGGCAACCAATACTAAAGGAGAGGTCTTAAGAAAATATTTACATATCACAGTTATTGAAGTGTCTCATCCAGTGATTCGTCTTAATGAACACTTTATTGAAAAGTCAGTCTTTGATGTGATGAGTGATGCTGATATTATTGCGTATATTGAAGACTATTTAACTGAATTGAATATTGATGGAGACGTATATATTAAAAAAAATAACTACGCACCTTCAATATATGATGAGACGTACTTAGTTTCTTATGAAGTCATTACAGAAACGGATACGTTTGAAGGTGTCCTTAACATTCACCAAGCATCACCAGTGAAAGAAGAAAGCTTGGCGTTATATACTTGGATGCTTGCAGGAACGCTGAGTATAGGTTTATCTGTATTATGGATATATAAGAAGAAAAAAACCAAATGAGAACCGTTGA
>JBMTKL010000107.1:0-2458 GCA_049439405.1 Acholeplasmataceae bacterium
AACATGACGGCATTTCGGGAAGCCGCTACAGCCTATGAATTCACCTTTTCTGCCGGTCCTAATGACAAGAGGTTTTCCACATTTTGGACAATCTCTACCCACTTCTTTAGGTTCTTTTTTTTCTCTTTTTATGTCATTGTATTTACATGTTGGATAATTACTACATCCTTTAAACTTTCCATATCTTGATGTTCTGATGACCAGCGGTGATCCACATTCTGGACACATTTCATCAAGCATTTCTGGTTGAACTTTTTGCATGTTAGTTTTTGCATGTTCTAACATCGGTTCAAATGTTTGATAAAAAGACGATAAAATATCATTTCTTTGATATTCTCCAACAGCGATTTTATCTAAATGATCTTCCATTTCAGCGGTATATTCAACGTTAATGATGTCTTTAAAAAAATTATCAAGTTCATCACTTGTTAATATCCCTTGTTCAGTCGGTTTAAAACGATTTTCTTCTTTAGTCACATACTGTCTGTCTTCAAGAGTCTTAATAATGGAAGCGTACGTTGATGGTCTACCAATACCAAGTTTATCTAACGTTTTAATGAGACTACCTTCATTAAATCTTGCTGCTGGTTTGGTTTCTTTTTCAATTGAAATGATTTCATCAGCAATTAAGGTCTCCCCAAGTTTCCAGTTCGGTAAAATGACATCTTTTGTTCTCACATCATCATAAACTTTATTAAATCCATCAAATATGACTTGTATCCCTTCAATTCTAAACGGTTCTTGATTGGATTCAATGGTCACCGTTGTTTTAAGTAGTTTTGCAGGTGTCATGAGTGATGCTAACGTACGGTAATAAACTCTTTCATAGAGTTTCATTGCTGGTTCAAATAAATCTTTATTTCTAAACGAACTTTTTACTACATTGGCTCTTACGTAATCTGGTGTTAAAGAAACACTTGTTGGTCTAATGGCTTCATGAGCGTCCTGTGCACTTGAAGATGTCGTGTTTTTGTATGCACCTACATATTGTTTTCCGTAGTTTGCTTCAATGTGTGATAATGCTGGTTCATAAAAATCTTTAGAAAGTCTTGTAGAATCGGAACGCATATAAGTGATTAAGCCTTTAGATTCTCCGTCAATTTTGACACCTTCGTATAACATTTGAGCAAGCATCATCGTTTTTGTTGCAGAGTAACCTAAATGTCTATATGCATCTTGTTGAAGTGTTGAGGTTGTAAATGGTGCTTTAGGTTTTCTTGTGTTTTCTTTTGTGTCAATTGTACTGACCGTAAAAAGATTCACTGCAACGTTTAGTATATGATCCGCTTTTTCTTTAGATAGTCTCTCTTTTCCATGATGGTGTGAAGCTTTAAGTTGGTTAAATGTTGCTTCAACTTCAAAATATGTTTCTGGAACAAATGCAAGAATTTCTTTTTCTAAATCAACAATAAGTTTTAATGCAACACTTTGTACACGCCCTGCAGATTTTGATTTTAATTTACTTTGAAGCAATCCTGAAAGTTTAAATCCAATAATACGATCTAACATACGACGGGCTTCTTGAGAATTCACAAGACCTAAATCTATTTTTCTAGGATGTTTAATCGCTTCAGTAATCGTGTTTTTGGTGATTTCAGTAAAAACAATACGGTTTGCTTCTTCCGTGTCTAAGTCTAATATTTGTGCAAGATGCCACCCAATGGCTTCACCTTCTCTGTCTTGGTCAGTCGCAATAAGGACTTGTTTTCCTTTGGCTTCTTTTTTAATTTCTGAGACAACTTTTTTCTTTTTCGTTGAAACCACATATTTAGGTGTAAAATCATTTTCTATATCGATTCCGAGACCACCTACACCAGAAGTTGCTAAATCTCTAATATGACCCACTGAAGACAGTACAGTGGTCCCTTTTCCTAAATAGGATTGTATCGTTTTTGCTTTTGATGGTGACTCAACAATAATTAACGTTTCTTTCATAGTCCCTCCGCTTGTTTATCATATATATAAAAAAGACCGATGTCAAGAGAAAAATAACACCAATCTTTTTATATATTTATAATATATACATTTTTACATTTTTTTAGATTTCATCAAATGCATCACATCTTTCACTGGTTGATAACTTTTACGATGTATAGGACATGGTCCATGTGTTTGAAGTGCTTTGAGATGTTCTTTTGTACCGTATCCTTTATGTTTTTCAAAACCATAATCTGGAAATAGTTTGGCCATCTTAAACATATATTCGTCTCTTGCAGTTTTTGCAACAATCGATGCTGCAGCAATCGATATTGATTTTTGATCCCCTTTGATGATACTCATTGCATTATCAAAAGCCAATAAAGGCATCGCATCCGTCAAAATGAAATCCGGTTGTATGGACAAATTTCTAATTGCGCTTTCCATGGTTTCTCTTGTGGCTCTATAAATATTAATTCTGTCAATGTCTTCAACAGAACCGATTGCAATGCTTATGCTTAGAGCATGAGTTTTAATTTCT
>JBMTKL010000108.1:0-2385 GCA_049439405.1 Acholeplasmataceae bacterium
CCTAAAACGGCATCTAAGAAGTCTATCGTCATGACTTTTTCTATGTCATCACCGCGTTGAGGTCCATTATATGAGCGTTGAGGTCGTCTTTGGTTGCCGCCAAAAAATTGTGAGAAGATATCTCCAAAACCACCAAATCCTTCAAATCCAGCACCGCCACCACCAAATCCTTGAAAAGGATTCCCTTGATGACCATATTGATCATATGTTTGACGTTTTTCAGCATCAGACAGATGGTCATATGCTTCTTGAACTTCTTTAAACTTTGCTTCTGCATCTGGCTCGCTAGAAACATCTGGATGATATTTTTTGGCAAGTGTTCGGTAAGCTTTTTTTATCTCATCATCGGATGCACTTTTGGATACCCCTAAAACATCATAATAATCGCGTTTATCCGCCATAGTCTATGACTCCAATCGTTTAGTCTTTTGATTCAAATTCAGCATCAACGGTTGGGTTGTCGTCTCCACTATCATTATCTTTTGTTTCGCCTTGATCAGCATTTGCTTGTTGTGCTTGTTGCGCTTGTTGGTATGCTTTTTGTGCAATGCCTTGTGCTACTTTTTCTAATGCTTCTTTCGCTAAACGAATCGCTTCAATATCCTCGCCTTTAAGTGCTTCTTCTAAATTATTAATGAGTGTTTCAGCTTCTTCTTTTTCTTTCGGATCAACATTGTCTTTTAAATCCTCTAAAGATTTTTTCGTTTGGAAAGCTAAATTTGATGCATCATTTTTTAAATCTGCTTCTTCACGACGTTTTTTATCAGATTCAGCCATGTCTTCAGCTTCTTTTACCATACGTTCAATTTCTTCATCACTTAATGATCCATTATTTTCAATCGTAATTTTTTGTTCTTTATTTGTACCTAAATCTTTTGCACGAACAGATACGATACCATTTGCATCGATATCAAATGACACTTCAATTTGAGGAACACCTCTTGGCGCTGCAGGAATGTCTGTTAATTGGAAACGACCAAGTGTTTTATTGTCTGCTGCCATTGGGCGTTCACCTTGTAATACGTGAATATCGACAGCTGGTTGATTATCAGCTGCAGTAGAGAATACTTGAGATTTTGATGTAGGAATGGTTGTATTACGTTCAATGAGTTTTGTAAAGACGTTACCAAGCGTTTCAATACCGAGTGATAAAGGCGTTACGTCTAACAGCAATACATCTTTAACATCACCAGCTAAAACACCACCTTGAATTGCGGCACCCATTGCCACTACTTCGTCAGGGTTTACTGATTTGTTTGGTTCTTTATTTAATAATTTCTTCACCAATTCTTGGACAGCTGGAATTCTTGTTGAACCACCAACAAGTAATACTTGATGAATGTCATTAGATCCCATTTTAGCATCTTTTAATGCAGTGCGCACTGGACCTTCACAACGGTCAATTAACTCTGCTGTTAACTCATTAAACTTCGCTCTTGTTAAGTTTAATTCTAAGTGTAGTGGACCTGCATCACCCATGGTAATAAATGGTAAAGAGATTTGAGATGAAGTTACACCTGATAATTCTTTTTTCGCTTTTTCAGCAGCATCTTTCAGACGTTGGATGGCCATTTTATCTTTAGATAAATCAACACCATTTTCTCGTTTAAATTCTGCAACTAAATAGTCAATGATTTTTTGATCGAAATCATCTCCACCTAAGTGGTTATCACCTGATGTTGACACAACTTCAAAGGTACCATCAGCAAGCTTTAAAATAGACACGTCAAATGTACCACCACCTAAGTCGAAAACAAGAATTGTTTGTTCCTTGTCAACTTTGTCGATACCGTATGCTAATGCAGCAGCGGTTGGTTCGTTAATAATACGTTTTACTTCTAAACCAGCAATTTTACCTGCATCTTTTGTTGCTTGTCTTTGTGCATCATTGAAATATGCTGGTACTGTAATTACGGCTTGAGATACTTCTGCACCTAAATAATCTTCAGCTGTTTTCTTTAAATTTTTTAAAATCATTGCTGAGACTTCTTGTGGCGTATATTTCTTACCATTGACATCAACACGGTAATCATTTTCTCCCATATGTCTTTTGATTGAACTAATCGTATTTGGGTTGGTGATTGCTTGTCTTTTCGCAACCTCACCAACTGAAATATCTTCACCTTTAAATGCAACGACTGAAGGTGTTGTCCGTCCACCTTCTGCATTCGCAACAACTTTTGATTCACCACTTTCCATGACTGATACACATGAATTTGTAGTTCCTAAATCAATACCTATAATTTTATTCGTTTTCGCCATTTTCTTCACTCCATTCATTAACTTTGACCATGGCCGGTCTTAATAATTGATCTTTATATAAATATCCTTTTGAAACGACTTCAATATTGATGCCATCCTCAAGGTCTTGATTGTGAATTTTTT
>JBMTKL010000109.1:0-2376 GCA_049439405.1 Acholeplasmataceae bacterium
GAATTTTGTAGTAATCGAAAGGGCAAAGGAAGAAGGAACACATAAGACCGGAAGCAAAACCACTCATATATATGTTATTCGTGTAGGATAATACAGCGTCATTAACAAAGAATCCAGTAGCAACGGTAAAAGGGGATTGCATCAAAGGAAACTGAATACCTTTGTATAAATTTCGGATAGTAATAGGTGGTCGAGTGGATAATTGATGATTTTGTCTCCATGTTTTCATAGAATCAAAAGGATATCCAATGAATGTTTGACAAACACCACTGGTAATTCCAGCAAAAAGGGCATCTTTATCCATATTAAATTATGATGATAAAATCATTAAGGAAGAGTATTTAAATCAGTTTTAATGGCATCAAAGTATTGATCTATATGACCGTTGGTGCTATTAGGATTGATAGGGGTATTATTGGAAGTGTCATTGGGCGTGTCATTAGGAGTGTTATGTGAAATATCCATGATGGTCGATTCCTCAGAACTGACTTTATTTTCAGCAGAATTGCATTTACGGTTGTGAACATTCAAACCTTTTAAGGAGGTAAAAACACGATTACATCTATTACATATAAATTCATCGTTTTGCTGGGTAATGTTAGTCGTGTTACTCGAGATACAATTATTAATCTGCAAAAAATGACATATGTTTTGGAAATCCATGTTCTCCAGGTCATTTAAAATTTTCTTATTGAATTTTTTGATATCATCAATAATTTTGGCTTTTGACTGCATAAAGGTAGTATAGTCATTAGCAATAGCTTGGAGAACTTCGGGGGTAATTTGAACGGATTCATTATGTTGGATACAATTGATGAGTCGTGGTTGTAATTCATCAATGATTCGAACAGCAAGTGTAATGTATTCAGAAGCATACTCGGCCTTATGAATATATACAACGACACAATGCTTGTTAATGATATCAATTTGAAAATGAGATTTATGAGCGATGCCCGAGTTTTGTGATATGAAGATACCACTACGGTCCTTATTGGCAATATCACGTTCAAACTTTTTGACTTCATCCAATGGAACATTGCGTTTATAATCCTTATTTTCAAACAAAATTTCAGGTCTTAATGACCTAGACATACGAAAATCACAAGCAGAAGTTTCTTTTGATGTATCAATGATATCTGCATCAGGAAATGATTTTGATAAAACTGATAGTAGTATGGTTTCACTAATTTTTCCTTTTTTGGAGGAATTATCAAATTGACGTAGGTGTTCTTGAACTTGATGTAAGATCGGAGTGAATTTATCATTGAGAGTATTGACAACGTTTTGTAATTCTTCCTTTGATGTAGATGACATAATTTGCATTTTAAGTTCGGAAGTACTTTCAGAAATGTTGCTACGAAGAGCGTTGATTACGGTCTCATCATGCTTAGGTTGCTGTTCTAAGATAAAATTCATAATTTTGTCTCTGAGTGAGTTGATATTTTGGCAGATGAGGTTCTCCGTTGATTTTATGTTCTCCATTGTACTATTTGAAAACAATATTTGAATATCAGAAATGACTTCACTTTTGATTATATTCATTTGGTTTTGCAATGATTCAAAATTGTTTTGAAAATGTAATATAGTATTATGTAGTTCTGTTTGTCTGACAGCATTTTCAGTAACAACTTGGTGTATTTCTCCCAATTTAGTATTATAATTAATGTTCTCTGATTTTATAGCAGATGTTTTTAGTAGATCAATATAATGTAATAGTATTGCCTCTGGTTCAAACTGTGGATTTAAACCATAAAACTGCAATATAGTTGGGTTTGAAATGGTTAGTGATTGTAGGTTCTCCGTAGTATTCATGTAATGATGTATAATGAGAGTATTTTTTATATGCTTTGAAAAAAGAATATCTACAGGTTACAACAATCATATGTATTAAATAATCGAAATAGTAATAGATGTTATACCATTTGTCGTAAGAAGACTATATGTATATGATAAAAATCAAAACAGAGACGTCATGTAAATGTATTAAATCATATTTAAATGAACTCTATCGGCAGCTATAACAATGTCTTATTTTAATGAAATCAGAGAACTTTAGCACCGTCCCACCGGGGGCGAAGCCCCCTATAAGGGTGTTTTATAAGCGGTATTTTAAAAATATTTTTGTGACTAATTACCCTCACAATTATTACAATCGCTTTGAAAAACAAAAACTGATTTGTTGCAATACAGTATGAACCAAACTTGTAAATTCCTTACTGATTATGGTAACAAAATGAAATAATAACCCTAATTTTTGTTAGGGTAAAATAATCAGTAACAAATATATTTCAAAATTTAAAAAAGTCTTACTATAAATGCTAAGAAAATAATATCTCTAAAAATTTTTTTGTGACTGAAATTATGCTGTAAAAAAAT
>JBMTKL010000110.1:0-2346 GCA_049439405.1 Acholeplasmataceae bacterium
CCAGTAGATTATGTATCAACCTCTAAACTCATAAAAAAATTAGGTGTCGATGTTATTTTTGTAAATATCCGAGGTGGATACTTATCTCATCCTAGATGGGGTAGATATATGAAAAATGGGCATTTTCACAGTCATTTTTATAAGCTATTTAGTAAAGAAGAATTAACAAAATTAGATGTCAATACAATAGGCATGAAACTTGAAAATGCGATGCAATTTAATGACTTTAAATGGAATGAAATTGGTCAGTATTCATACCCTATAAAGCATCGTGCAAATGGTATAGAACATTATTTATATTACTGTCCTATATGCAAACAAACGCAAACACTTAAAGGAAAAAATGAGCACATTTTATGTTCGAAGTGTGGCATTGTAGGAACTTTTGATGAGCATTCACAGCTCAAAAGTCCTTATGAATCACTTGTACATTGGGGAAATGATCAATATAATCACATTGATAAGATAATGAAAAAACCGATTATCACATCTGGGTTAATTTATGATGTTGATCCTGTGAAACAAAAAAGAAAAAAAATTGGTGTATGTGATGTGACACTGACGAAAGACCTTTTAACCATTCACAGTCAACCGCCTATTGAAATGCCGATGAAGGCACTTCGTGGAGAAGTAATTACTAGAAAACATAAAGTGTCATTCGATTACGAACAAAAAACATATAATTTATTATTAAAAGATCCGATGCTTGCACTGCATGCCATCAGATATGCAAAGGAGAATTAACATGGAACAATGGAGTATTATCTTATACTTTTTATTAATCGGTGGATTAATGTTTGTAGGGAAATTTTTAAAAACAAAAGTACCAGTACTTAATAAAATCGTTATCCCAACTGCGTTACTTGCTGGTATTTTGGGATTAGTGATATCATTAATTTTTGCACCAATGTTATCAGAACCTGTCAATTTAACATTAGATGCACAAGGTAGATATATTGAAGTTATTGAAACAATTGATGTCAATAATGTCACAGCAGTCACAGAAGCAGAATTAGAAGAAGTACTTGGAGAAGAAGCGGTCATCGCTTTACTTGATCTCGTGCGTGCTGATTATTATAACCGTGAAATTGTCGCTCTGTATGAGTCAGAAGACGGCATGTATTACATGGCTTTAAGCAAACAAGTCACATTATTTAATGTTCACACACTTGAATATATTGTCTATCATGCATTAGCGATTGGTTTTCTAGCTTTAGCACTGAAAAGAAATCCTCAAAAGGAAAAGAAAACGTTTTGGTCTACAGGTATGCTCATTACATCAACCTATGCCCTACAGGCATTTTTAGGGATATCACTCGTATTCTTGTTTTTTGGCGACAGGTTCATTGGTTCCGGGATGCTCGTTGCACTAGGGTTTGGACAAGGTCCAGGTCTAGCCATGTCGATAGGCTCTGGATGGAATGAATACTTAAGTGGTTATGGTACGGTATTAGGCGCGTCATATGCATTTTTAGGCTTTTTATTTGGTGGAACCATCGGTGTCATCTTAATTAATGTCATTTCAAGAAGACGAGGCATCGAAAACAATAAAGTTTATGAAGAAACATCATCTAAAGCAACGATAGAAATTGATACAGTGAAAGAAATTTCAATTTTAGATGGCATTACTCAACAATTTGTCGTCATCGGTGTCATCTATGGACTTGTGTATCTTACACTCTTTGGTGTGAGACTTGCACTCAATCCACTAGGAGGTGCAGGAGACACAATATTTGGATTATTTGTAGGATTCAATTTTATTATCGCGATTTTATACGGACTACTTTATAAAACGATTTTAATTGCGGTTGAAAAACGTGGTAAAAATGTACGTTTTATGACGAATAATTATGTGTTATCAAATATTGCATCATTTGCATTTAATATCATGATTGCAGGATCAGTATTAAGTATTACACTTGCATTCTTACAAGAATTTGGTGTACAACTTATCGTGACAGCACTCTTAGCAGGAATAGTAACGCTCTTTTATTTGAGATTTATGAGTCTAAGAATTTATAATGAATTTCATGATGAATTTACCATTGGTTTATTTGGAATGCTTACAGGTGTTGCATCAACCGGTTTGGCGTTACTCAAAGGGATAGACCCTAATTTAGAAACACCTGTTGCTGAAGAAATGGTCTTAGGTTCTGGAACGGCAATACTAATGGCGTTGCCTCTCTTTGTATTACTGTTTATACCAAGTTTTACTGCAGGTACAGACAATGAAACCTTGTTTACTTGGATCACCTATTTAGGTATTTTCCTTTATGTTGTCATCTTTGCAGGGATACTCATCTTTAAGTCAAGAAAAAAATAAAATAAAAAAAAGTGATTGATTCA
>JBMTKL010000111.1:0-2346 GCA_049439405.1 Acholeplasmataceae bacterium
ATAAAGATGCGATAATTTTATGATAAAATTAATAATATTTGATATGGATGGAGTTCTTGTTGATGCACGTGATTTACATTACCATGCATTGAACAGAGCATTATCTGATGTAGGAGATGAATATGTTATTTCAAGAGAAGAACATTTGTCAACTTATGACGGATTGTCTACAACAAAAAAACTTGCAAAGTTAACAGAAGATAAAAATCTTCCAATTGATACACACGATAAAGTTTGGAAACTCAAGCAAGAACATACATATCATATCATTGCAAATGAGTTTACGTGGGACGAACGAATCCGTGGAATTTTAAGAAGATTAAAGTCAGAAGGGTACACAATATCAGTTGCATCTAATTCAATTCGTTCGACCGTTAAAATGATGTTGCTTAGAAAGGGATTCTTGGAATATATAGATTTTTATTATTCAAATCAAGATGTTGCAAAACCAAAACCTGCAACTGAAATATATCTAAAGTGTATGATAAAAGCAGGAATTGATCCACTTGATACAGTAATCGTTGAAGATTCACACATCGGAAGAAAAGGAGCATTAAAATCAGGTGGAAATTTGTGTGGTGTTCGTGATCCAGACGATGTTACATACGAGATCATAAAAAACACAATTGACAAATGCGATAGCAAATCAAAAATTAAACCAAAATGGCAAGGAGGAAACATGAATGTATTAATACCAATGGCAGGAAGAGGAAGTCGTTTTACAAAAGAAGGATTTACTTTTCCAAAACCACTAATTGAAGTAAATGGAAAACCAATGATTGAAGTTGTTGTTGACAATATCAACATTGAAGCAAATCATATTTTCATTGTTCAAAAAGAGCATTATGAAAAATATAATTTAGAAGAAACTTTAAACAGAGTGTATGAAAATTGCACAATTGTACAAATTGATGAAGTGACTGATGGAGCGGCCTGTACTACTTTATTGGCAAGAGAGTTTATTGATAACGATGAACCCTTGCTTATTGCTAACTCTGATCAGTTCGTAGAATGGGATAGTAATGAATTTATGTATAGCATGGTCGGTGACAACACAGACGGAGGAATACTTACGTTTCCTTCAAAGCATCCAAAGTGGAGTTATGCAAAATTAGATGAAGACGGATATGTAACGCGCGTTGAAGAAAAGAAACCTATAAGTGACAAAGCAACTGTTGGAATTTATTATTGGACTAAAGGTTCGGATTACGTAAAGTATGCGGATAAAATGATTGAAGAAGAAAAAAAGGTAAACAATGAATATTATGTATGTCCTGTGTACAATGAAGCAATTGAAGATGGCAAGAAAATAAAAATATTTGATATACCTCGTATGTGGGGATTAGGAACACCCGAAGACCTTGATTACTTTTTAAAGTATTTTGGACGTAAAAAAAATGATAATGTAAAAAATCCAAATGAATAAAATCAAATTACAAACAAAAGACTACTTCATCGCATTTTCTGGTAAAAATACCAAAAAATTAAATGATATGTACGCAGATTCAATTTCATTGATTGATTGGATTGATTCAGCACAAGGAAAAGAAAATGTTCTTGAAATGAATCAAAATTTATTTAATTCGTTTAATGATATTAAGATAAATATAAAAAATATGTATTGTGTCAAAAATGTAGCATCATGTGAAATTGAGATATTACTTGATAATAGAAACAAAAGGACTATTTTAAAAGTTGTTGATATAATTGAATATGACGAATCTGCAAAAATAGTTGCAATAAGAGCATACCTCGGTGGTGAAAAAGAAGAAACTAAAATAAAAGATGGTAACATGGGACCATACGATTACGATGGGTAATACTAAAAAAACATTCAATTTAAAAGATTTCAGCAAAGGTTGGTTTGTTGGAAACTTCGATAAATCTATTATAAAAACAAGCGACGTCGAAGTTGCTGTAAAAGAATATAAAGCGGGTGATTACGAGAGCTTTCATCATCATAGAATTGCAACTGAAATAACCTGTATTTTAGAAGGTGAAGTGGAAATGGATGGAAATCGATATACAGAAGGGGACATTATTTTAATTAAACCGTTTGAAGCTACAGACTTCAAGGCAATCACGAATACCAAAAATTTAGTGGTAAAGTATCCAGGCCCAAGTAATGATAAATACCAAGGAAAATATGAGGCTGATAGCACACAGAGGTAATATTAATGGTAAAAAATTATCATTGGAAAATAATCCTAACTACATCAAAGATGCAATAATAAAAGGATATGATGCAGAAATTGACGTGTGGTTTGTTGGGGAAAAATTTATATTAGGACATGATGAACCACAATATGAAATTAATAAATCTTTTTTACAAGATTATTCAGAAAA
>JBMTKL010000112.1:0-2328 GCA_049439405.1 Acholeplasmataceae bacterium
TAATTAGTTTATATAACACATCGTGCGTTTATATATTAATGGTTTGCTTTGGTAAAATTAAAGATTCTAGTTTGTGTCTCTTATTTTTTTTCAAGCCTCCAACTAAAACATCAATGCCTAATGATTCAATGACTTCAGTCGCTGCATGTACTTGTCCGATACCACCATCAACTAAAATGAAGTCTGGCATTGTTAATCCTTCAGAAAGATGTCTTTGATATCTTCTATAAATGACTTCGCGCATCGCTTGATAGTCGTCATTGGTTGTTGTTTTTAAATGATATTTGCGGTACATTTTCTTATTAAAATCTAACCCTTCATAGACAATCACAGCGGATATCGGAGATGCACCGAATAATTGAGCATTATCAATCACATCGATTCTTTTAATATCTTTAGTGACGAGCTTTGATAATTGAGTTAAAGCTTGATGTTTTTTATCTTGTTCGTGTCGATGAAGCATGAAATAATGTTCTAATGACTCTTTTGCATTTTTAAAAGCTAGATCTGTGAGTTGTTTTTTATCGCCTTTTTTAGGGAATATTGCCTTTTGTCCAAAAGCTTCTTCTGCAATGTGAACATCAATCAATTCATGGAAAAGTAATTCATCTGGCATATGAGATTCATAGAGTTGAGATAAATAACTGATGAATGCATCCATAGGATCGAGTGTATATTCGAATACCGTTTGAATGTGGTCGATAAGTCTACCTTGTCTTAACATAAATATCTCTATGGCTAAATCACGTTCATTACTCGTGTAAGCAATCACGTCACGATCTTTAAAGTCATTTAAATTGATTCTTTGCTTTTCAGTCGTTTGTTCGATATGTTTAATCATATCTCTAAACTCTGCAGCTTTTTCGAATAACATCGCTTCAGCAGCTGCACTCATTTCATCTTCAAGTTTTTTTATTACGTCTTTCGTATCCCCTTTTAAAAACTGAATGATTTGTTTAACATAGTGATCATAATTGACATCTGGAAAAATGCATGGTGCAGCACATTGTCCAATATGAAAATATAGGCATGCTTTATTTGGTAAAACATCACACTTTCTTAAAGGATAAATCCGATTAAGCATACGTACGGTTTCTCTCGCTGAGTACACATTAGGGTATGGCCCAAACACTCTTCCTTTAGGCGTTTTATCTCTCACGACTTCTAATTTAGGATAGGCTTCCTCGGTAAGTTGAATGTATGGATACGTTTTATCATCCATCAACCTAATATTATATTTTGGACTATATTGTTTAATTAAATTAAGTTCTAAAATGAGTGATTCTTGTTCGCTGTGGGTTAAAATATAGTCAAAATCACGAATCTCACTGACAAGTCTCGTTGGTTTTTCATTGTGAGCCCCGACAAAATAACTTCGAACTCTATTTTTTAGTTTTTTTGCTTTACCAACATAAATGACTTGGTTGTCTTGATCTTTCATTAAGTAACAACCAGGTTTTTGAGGTAATAGACTAAGCTTTTGTTTAAATGTTGACATTACTCATATTGTATCATAATTTACCTTAACATTGCATGTATAGAGGGAAATAGATATAATACAATTGAGGTTATTATGAAGATTATTATTGTTACATTTTTTAGTATTATCTTGCTTTTAATTGGATCATTTATTTATTTTCAAGAGACAGAAGATGCATCTTTTTTACCAATGACACAAAATATCGACTGGATGAATCAAACAAAAGTTACCATTGATTCACAAGAACTTTCAGTCATTCAATCTATGATTGATACGCTCATCATATATGATCAAAGTATTTATCACAATACTCAGTCATTACGTATTGATGTCATCGACGAGTCGTTATTTTTAGATTTCTTTTCAACCTTTTATGAAGTGAACACTGATGATCAGTTGTTTAACACCTACAATACTCAAACCATCACGACTGACGGTTATGAATTATTTATTGATACAAATGGTATTACTGGAGTTTTATCTACGACCACAATGAATTATGAATCTCTAGACACCGCCTATTTTTCAAGTCAAATTATGCTTTCTAATCCGCCTTTCAATATTCAAGCCACTGAACAACAACAAATGCCACTTGAACAATCCACAACACAATTAACAAACTTACTCAACTTAAATATTGAGATTGATCCAATGACTCTCATTAATGCAATAGATTTTGATGCACTCACCACATCTTATTTCAAGATGGAGTATGGATATTATATTGAAGCAGATGCGCTTGTTAGTGACATTACATTATTTGGCATCAATGAAATTCCTGCTCGTATTTCAATGACGCTTTATGAAGGGTATCTCATGACATTTAATATTGAGATTAATAGTGAACC
>JBMTKL010000113.1:0-2317 GCA_049439405.1 Acholeplasmataceae bacterium
GAAGAACTGTTTCAGAAGTGATGAGACAAGCAATTCTATCTAAAATCGAAGATGAATTTGATATCTTTTTATACGAAGAAGCATACAAAGAGTATGAAGCAAATCCCAAAACTTACACACTTGAAGAAGCTAAGAAAATTCTGGATTTTAAATAATGTATAAAGTAGAGATGAGTGAAAAAGCTTTAAAAAATCTAAAACAATTAGATAAATCAATTGCCAGGATGCTTCTAGCCTGGATTGAAAAACATCTAGAAGGTAATGACAATCCTAGAATTTTTGGTAAAGGGTTGTCTCATGACAAAAAAGGGATTTGGAGATATCGTGTAGGAAACTACCGAATCTTAGCAAACATAGTAGAAGAAAGGTTGGTTATTTTGCTAATTGACTTTGGTTATAAAAAGGACATTTATAAATAATAAACGTAGAAGATTATCTTAAGAATCAATCTGGTATGTCATCTATTCCATATTGGAATTAAAAACATTTAAAATGTCTGGAATCTTATCGATTATAAACTCATAGAAAATATAACGATATATATTATAAGTCATAGAGAATAACAACAAGAAGTAGTAATGTATATAATTTACAATTCATAAGTTGTATACTATAATAAATATAGTCTGACAACAAGAAACTTGACTGTTTCTTTTATTTTATTAAATTGGTGGTGTATTATGTTACATGGATTTGGCGTTAGTCATGGGATTGCTATTGGTAAAGCGTTTTTTAACAATGAAATAATCATTGACATTCCAAAAAATAAAATTGAAGATATCGATTTTGAAATCCAACGTTTTGTAGAGGCGAAGCTAGAAACGACGAGTGACTTAAATGCACTAAGAAATACATTAAATGTAAAATCAACATTCCAAGGAATCATCAACGCACATATACAAATGATAAACGATGTAGAGTTAGAAAATAGAGTCATTGAAGAAATCAAAAAGAATCAAAATAATGCTACTTTTGCATTAGATATTGTCATGAAAAAACTCATAGATCAATTTCAAAATTTAGAAGACCCTTTTTATCAAGAGAGAGTGATTGATCTCAAAGATGTCAGACAAAGACTTTTAGGGAAATTATTAAATATTTCTCATGACGATTTTATTGCTTTTCAAGAACCAGCGATTTTGATTTGTCATGAGCTTAATCCAAGTCAAGCGATGCAGCTCAATCCCAAGTTTATTAAAGGTATCCTTATTGAACAAGGTGGAAAATATTCTCATACAGCGATTATAGCAAAATCACTCAATATTCCAACCATCATTGGTGTTAATGATGCTTACGCAATCATCAGTAGTCATGATTCATTAATTATTGATGGAACATTAGGTGAGGTTTTGGTTAATCCCAGTTCTGAAATTGTAGAACGATATCAAATAAAGAAGGATGAAGCTTTAAAAAGAATCGCGCTTTTAACTACGGTGAAAGAGCAAGAAGCTAAAACAAAAGATCAGTTCAAATTTCCAATTTTAGCAAATATTAATACACCTTTAGATATTTTAGAAGCTTTAAAAAGCTCAGCAGAAGGTGTTGGTCTTTATAGAACAGAATTTTTATACATGAATAGAACATCACTACCAACCGAAGAAGAACAAATCTTGGCTTATAAACATATCTTAAATTCATTTCGACATCAAAAAGTTATTATTAGAACATTAGATGTTGGTGGAGATAAGCATATCCCGACGATTGATATGATTGATGAAGTTAATCCATTTCTAGGATTAAGAGGGATAAGATTCAGTTTTAATCATAAAAAGTTGTTAAAAACTCAACTTAGAGCTTTACTGAGAGCATCTACTAAGGGAAGTCTACATATCATGTTTCCAATGATATCGACAATGGATGAATTAGAAGAAGCAATGAATGTACTTAATGAATGTAAAAAAGAGTTGAATCATGAAAATTACGCATTTTCATCTCATATCAAAATAGGGATGATGATAGAGGTTCCATCAGCAGCATTATTAGCGAATCAATTTGCTGATAAAGTAGACTTTTTAAGCATTGGAACAAATGATTTAATTCAATATACATTCGCCGCTGACCGCACGAATAAAAGTGTTTCGCATCTTTATCAGTCACTTCATCCAGCTGTGCTTAGATTGATAAAATTGGTTGTCGATGCAGCGAATGAAAAAGGAAAGTCTGTAAGTGTATGTGGTGAGATGGCAAGTGATATCAAAGGTCTTAAAGTTTTATTAGGCTTAGGTGTCCATGAGGTATCTATCCATCCTCAAGACGTATTGGCAATGAAATATGAACTTAGTCAAAGAGTTCAGAGAGGTCATTATTACGCTATTATT
>JBMTKL010000114.1:0-2275 GCA_049439405.1 Acholeplasmataceae bacterium
TTGATGATGAATCAGGTGAAATCTGGGAGAATGATACGTGGGAACTTGTACGCTCCCGCACTGAGGGTGACTATGCAGGTTCTCGCGCTATCGGTTCTGCCAATCTTGTTACCGCACTCAACATGCTACATCAAAAACTTGTCATTAAACACGCCGCCAATGATCACATAAAAGATACAAGTAATCAAAGTTTACGTCTTTTTTCTGAAGTGATGAACAATCTACAAGAACGCAAATTAATACGTAAACGACCGGAAAAAGTAAGAGAAACTTTTAAAATCGTTCAATGATTAATCTTGTATATGAACATGAATGGAAACCTAACATCTGGTTTCCAATTACTTCAGGCCAAAATAAAAATGATATTCATTGGTGTCATAAGTATAACAGACAAATTCCATGGATGTTTCAATTTTTTCTTCCCGATATTCGTATCATATCTCCTGATGATATTGATTCTGTAGACTCTTTTATATATCCAGTATTGATGCAAGAGCCTTTTATACAGATAAGAGCCTTAATCAGTAACCACCACGAAGACTTCGGCTTTTGGTCTATGATTGATACAAGAGTTGTTAAATCACTTCGTGAAGGAAAAGGCTGTATCATCATTGATGCAACTATGGAGCCTCCAAATTCATTTGATTTAGAGCAGGCTCTTGAATCGCTTAAAGACAATTCACAGTTTCCTAACGATAGACTTCATTTAAATATCAGTGATCAGAGACATATAGATAATAAAAATATTCACTGTTTTCCTAGTTTTTTAGAACTACATTTTTGTGCTCGTCATTTATGGGATCCCCACAATACTTTTGTAATGGATATTAAAGGTAAAAATAAACAATATCGATTTCATATACCTTTAGACTATGAAAATCCTTACCACCCTACAATTGTTGATTACGGATTTACTTATCCAAAAAAAAGATACTTACTTCTCAATAAACGAGTAGATAAACACCTAGGTGCTGTATTTATTAATTTTTTACTTGATAGATATGATCAGTTAAGGGATGGATTAGTGAGTTTGGATTTTCAAGGAGATCATTTGGTATCTCTCTTTGAAGATTTAAAACATCAAACAAATGATACAAAATTTATTGATATGAGCCTTGAGCCTTTATCTACAGCTCATGAAAATACTACTGATAATTTTTTAGTTATTTCAAAGGCAATGGATGTTGTTGATTTTAATGTCGTTGTTGAAGCATATTTTTCTGATAATGTAATTGACTGGCCTTTAATTACCGAAAAAATATGGAGAAATGTAGCATCAGATAAGATCTTTATTGTAATAGGACAACATAATACTCTTAAGTGGTTTCAACAATTAGGTTATAAGTCTTTTCATCCACTCATTGATGAATCCTATGATGATGAAGCAAGTGACTACACAAGAATAATGTTAGCATATATCCAGATTGATAAACTTATCAAATTACCACAAGATGAAATGGATTCTTTAAAAATCAGTTGCGAACCTATCTTTAGGCATAATGAAAGTAATTTTGAAAAAAGAGTTTTAGAATTAAGAGAATGGATTGATGCTAAAATACGATAAAAGTAAATTTTTTAATATAACTCAGTTTCCTCAATACAATTTAAATTATTGGGGCGTACCAAAGTGTGGCTGCACTGCTATGAAAGCAGCTCTTGTCAGACAAAAGATATTTGATGAATCTTCTACTGACTATCATTACGTACATCATCATCCAAATCTAACCTATATTTTACCTGAGTATGCTGAGACAAATGGACTACATAATTTTGCTGTTACAAGGCACCCCTACCGCAGAATATTAGCTCTCTATAAACATTTTGCGCTACGAGATACTGAACGTTGCTTAGAGTTAGACCCTACAATAAACTTAGCAAGAGTTCATAATCTTACTTATTTCATTGAATATCTCTTAAAAGATCGAGATTTAGAGGAGTGTAATCACCATTTTCAACCTATTTATCGCTTCTTATGTGATCAAAATTTTCGTATAATACCTAAACTAATATATGACTTTGATACAACTCTTCACAGCCTAACTCATTTTTTGAGTGTTTATGGATGCGTTCTTGAACGAGCGAACGTATCTAATATTTCTGTTGAGTTGAATCGAAATCAAAAAAAGCTAATAGCAGAGCACTATTGGAATGACTTTAACCTTTTTAACTATGAGGAATAAAATGGAAGTAGCACTACAAGAAGAAGTAAAAAAAGAAATTTCACGCATTGTTGATTTGATGATTCAAGCAGAGTCTATCCGAGAATCTATCGCAG
>JBMTKL010000115.1:0-2273 GCA_049439405.1 Acholeplasmataceae bacterium
ACAGATATCGGTGGCTCACGCAAAAAATTGAAATGAATTTACCTACATTATGTAGTAGTATCAAACACCAAACACGATGACCGACACGTATGAAAATGCGACCGCCAAAGAAAGGGGTCTTATAAAACACTTATCACGGAGAAATTATCAATTAGATAATCAAAAATTCCAGTGCCGTAAAGCAATGGAGTTGGCTGTTAAGATGATTGCAGATGCTGGTGGCGACCCTTTTGACTACATAGAACAAATGGAAGTATATGTGGAAATTCAGGAGTATAGCACGATAGGGGACTACATAAACAAAAAAGGATTTGTTAGTAAGGCACACTACAATAGTAAGAAAACTTACGTAGGAAGTGTAAAGGTAAAGGGCAATAAACCTATACTCACAACCTATATTGATACAATCTGTCGCAAAACTCACATATACAAAGATGGGTGGTTTAAGCAAAAACCTTTAAAGAAAAAGGTGAAGAAATTGATTTTAGTTAGTTAGAATACTTTTTTTAACTTACTTACACATCACGCAAAAAATTGAAATGAATTATTACAGTTAGATAGTTATAATATAATATAATTATATTATAAATGGCGGGATTTCATACCAAGACATTTATAAAACACGATGATTATATGACACCACGCTCGGCGTGGGAAGCCATTAAGGAATATATACCAAAAGATAAAATTATATGGGAGGCATTCTATGGCGACGGTAAGAGTGGTGAATATCTAAAAGAGATGGGATTTAATGTAATTCACAAGCAAGTAGATTTCTTTGATAATGATTTAGGCGACATCATTGTCAGCAACCCTCCATTCTCTCTCTCAAAACAAATACTGAATAGACTATATGATATTGATAAACCATTCATTTTAATATTTCCGTCATCTAAAATCAATACCAATTATTTTCGGCAATGGAGAGAGAAAGGAATACAGATTATAATTCCACGTAAGAGAATTCAGTTCATTAAGAATGGTAATGAATTGCAGAATAAATGTAATTTTGATTGTTTCTATTATTGTTATAAAATGAATTTACCTCGTGATATAGTATGGCTTGAATGAATTAGTAGCAAAAAATTGAAATGATTTTTCTCATCATATTATAAACATTAAAACTACTATGTCATCGCAAACATCACACGCTATTAAAGGCAGGACTAAAGCAAATGATATTTTCATTACACCACCAGAACTCGCTAAACAACAAATTGATATGATTGAGACAAATGATGGCGATGTATGGCTTGACCCATGTCGCAATTCTGCTGACGGGTCATATTATTCACAATTTCCAAACGGTGATCACGAATGGTGCGAAGTTATTGAAAATAAATCATTCTTTGACTTTAATAAACCTGTTGATATTATCTGTCAAAATCCACCTTACTCCATTCTTAATGACTGGATTAAAAAAAATATTGAACTTAACCCCCGTGTCATATCTATGCTAATCGGTATTAATAATCTTACAGCACGACGCATCGAAATGCTTGAAAATGCAGGATATGGACTTACTAAAATGAAAATGATGAAAGTGTTTAAATGGTATGGTATGTCATGTATAGTCCAGTTTGAAAAAGATAAAGATAGTATAATTCAATTCGATAGAAAGGTATGGCGTTAATTATATATATATATTTTCAAATATATATATATGAGTTTTACTTGCGATAAAGAAAGCGATAATTACACTACTGATGAATGGTGCTGGGAACTCATTAGAGACATAATTCCTAAAAACAAAATTATATGGTCACCCTTTTTTAATGATGGCAAAATGAAGGAATATTTTAATAATATGGATTTTGACATCATTCACGAAGACAAAGACTTTTTTTCATATACACCTCAATATGACTTACTAATCGACAATCCACCATTCTCAAAATTCCCTGAAGTGTGCGAAAGATTAAAAGATTTAGATAAACCATTTATTTTATTATCACCTTGTCGCCCATTTCTAACCAAAAAATTTCAAAATCGTTTTAAAGAACATCTTCAAATTATTATCCCTAATAAACGATTAACATTTACTCATTTAGATAACGGCAATAAAAAATATTCACCACCATACGGAGCATGGTTCTTTTGCTACAAAATGAATTTACCTAAAGACCTTATGTGGATCTAAATCCATAAAAAATTATTACATAAAATCCCATATATTGAAATCATCTTTATTCGCTTCTTCAAATGCTTCTGCTGCATCATCGGCGTTTTTAAATTTTTTACCTTTTAAAAATGCCTTTATTGCCTTTTCTACG
>JBMTKL010000116.1:0-2261 GCA_049439405.1 Acholeplasmataceae bacterium
TGAATAATACGATCGCCATAAAAATTTGCTAATTCTTTTTCATGTGTGACCATAAGTACTAATTTATCTTGAGCAATATGCTTAAGCATTGTCATTACTTCGACTGTGTTTTGTGAATCTAAATTACCTGTAGGTTCATCAGCGATAATGATATCAGGATCTTTAACAACTGCTCTAGCAATTGCAACACGTTGCTGTTGTCCACCAGAAAGCTGAAGCGCATTTTTCTTTCTAAAGGCAAACATATTCACAGCCTTTAATACATAATGTACTTTTTCTTCAATGAGTGTTTCATCTTGAATTCCCATTAGTCTCAGTGGATAAGCGACATTGTCATAAACTGACAAACCTCTCATTAAATGATAATTTTGAAATACATATCCTATATGATAATTTCTAATATCATCCCATTGTTTAGATCGATACGAATGGAAATGCGCCTCAGTGACCGTTAAATCACCTCTGTCAAACTTATCAAGTCCACCAATCACATTCAGTAATGTTGTCTTACCAGAACCAGATGGTCCTAATAACATCACTAACCCTTTATTTGGCAGTGATAATTCAATATTATTTAAGACATGTAACTCATTGCTTTTACGTTTATTGAAATATTTATTGAGCTGTTTTAACTCGACAATTGGTGTCATCATGCGTCATCACCTCCTTGAGATAATGCTTGAATAACTGTTTGATTAAAGACTTTTTTATTGAATCTAACGCCTAACCATGTTCCAAGATACACTATCGCGACGAGTAAAATAATATAATCTCTAAATAGCATGTATTCAATCGTTAATCCATGATTATTCACTGTACCCACAATGAGTTGTAGAAAGCCAACAGCAATCGCTAAACCGAACATAGATAGCAGCACCTGTTCAACAATTACAAGCCATGATAAGGTTGATTGATGTGCACCCACTGATCTAAATATTGAAAAATCTTTTTTTCTAGATGTCATCATATTTCTCGTGACAGCATGAATCACTGCATAAAGGAAAAGTCCAAGAAGTAACAAGACGACAATCGCAACAATTGACAACATAAAAATTAAAAATTCTTGAAATGGCGATGATAAATTTGAAGGATAATAGACTTTAAAAATTGTTGAATCTAGCGATTCAATGAGTCGATTCCCAGCAAGTTGATTTGACACATTCACCGATGCTATTTTAGGCGGGAATCCTACAAATTCATCTTGAATTTGTAGTAACATTCCATCGATGATTTCATAATACAATGATGGATTGATGAGTGCATAGTCATAAGATACACCTTCAGGTATATTTACATCAAGTTCTTTTTGAAATGTTAGATTGACGCCATTGATTGACAATGCTTTAAATGTCACATTGATCGTTTTAATTGACGTTTGACCTGATCCATAAATATTAAAATCAATGTCAAAATCATCACTGTAAAGTGCGGGTTCAATATAATAATCAACACCTTCATACGTCGCTCTAATGGTGTTAAATAATTGTTGTTCAACACGTGATTTAAGTGCGGCGATTTCAAAAGGCTCCGTTGGATATGATTGATTTAAATAGCTTTCGGAAAAGTATAGAGTACTTGTATTGTCATTGGTGATACCAACAACTTCCAATGCTAATACATAGTTAGGTGTGGTTCCAAATGATTCATCAACATAATAATTATATTCATCGATATATGCATAAAATGTTTGATTTAAACGAATATCTTCCCAAAAACTAGGACTAATGACCACTTCATTAATAGCTTCTGGTAAACGTCCTTCTAGTAAATCAGAAGTTGAAAGTGTTTCTGCACTGTCTGTATATTCTACATAAAAAGTCTCACCATAATACATGCCTTCATTGGATGATGAAAGAATCAAATTTGTTGAGTTATAAAATAAATCACCATATGAATAGACAGCATCCACACCACTTTGATCCATAATTAAGTTCATATCATCTTCTGTTAACGCTTCGCCATCTCTTCTTTCAACAAGAACACGAGAGGCTGGTACCTTTGGATATGTATATGATTGTTCTAATCCTTGCGTTCTTAAGTTATACACTTGATTAGAATATACGACTGTAAAAACACTGATCGCAATCGTTAATAGCAATAACATAAAGACAAATCGTTTAGGCTGTGACAGTAAATTTCGTAATGCGAACCCTATGATTTGTAATAAAGATGTTTTTGTATCTTTAACCAAAGGTTTTTCTGTAACTTCTTCATGGGGTTTAAGCGTTTTATCTTCAACCACTTCACCATCAGACATTTTA
>JBMTKL010000117.1:0-2255 GCA_049439405.1 Acholeplasmataceae bacterium
TAACCACTTTCTTGCGACTTCTGGATCACCTTCTGAAGTCTTATATGGATAAGCTGTTGGACCTTCATGGATGGCTTTTTTCACCGCATCATATTCATAAAATACATGTTCTTCATCATATAAAGACCCAACCGTTGCATTCACAACCGTTTCATCATTTAAACGGTGCTCTCTTGCCTGCTTTGAGATTTTTAAGGTATCACCTTTAGTATTCAATTGATAGTATGATTTAGCCTTCATACCCTAATACCTCATTGATTCTTTATATTTTATCATATCGCACAATCTATAATTTTACGGCGTCCATATTTGATCTTCAACGACTTGATTGCCTATAGCATCCAAATAATCAAATAAATAATGAACAGATTCTTCTAAGTTTTCTTTATCTTTCACTTCAATCACGACACTCACATCACGGTTCATCGCATATTTAATGTATTCTTTAATGTTTAATTTACCTAATGTTAACCGTTGATGATCTGATGTATTTAAGACATTGTGCATGTGCATGTGTTGAATACTTAAATCATATCTTGTTCTAAATGTTGAAAATAAGTAATGTTCATAAATGACATCATGACCAATATCCCAAGTAAAGTTGACCCCAGCTTTTTGTAATCCTTCATACAATCCTTCCATATAAGGATGAATCGGTACATTTTCTAATACGATCATCATGTCATACTCATCTAAAATCGTTTGAAGTGTTTTCACATTAGAAACGGTTCTTGACACATAATCCTTGTCGTATTTATAGACATAGTGCTTTTCACTAAAAATTGTCATAAATGACCCTGGTTCTATATGTAAAACAATTTTATGTGCAAGACCATGAAGCATTTGTCCAATCAGTTTCATGTCTTCTTTTAAATAATGCATATAATTATGGTTTGGTGATGAAATATCGACATTATCATAATAATGAAAGGTGAAAAATAATCCATGCTCTTTTTGAGCTTTAAGAAGTGTTTGTCTTAATGTATCACTTGGATAACAATATAAAAAGTTCATATTCAGTTCTACAAAATCTAGTTTAAGTTTCACTGCAAGTGCGATATTTTCTTCAACACTTTGATATTCCATTAAGACAGGCATTCCAACTTGTAAACGTTTTGGCATATTGATAATCTCCGTAAATGATGTAATGATGTCATAAACCTCTTGACCAATGCGTTCTGTTGCTTCAACCGTATTGGCACCGATATGAGGGGTTAAAATAATTTCTTTATACGTCGTGAGTTTTTCATTTTTATTAGGTTCTTTTTGATACACATCTAACGCTGCACCAGAAATGATGCCGTCGTCAATACCTTTCATCAATGCATGTTCATTGATGGCTGAACCACGTGATGTATTGATGATTTTAACCCCATGTTTTAGGTGTGGTAATATATCATCATCAATAAAAGGTTTATCTTGTGCAGGCGCATGTAAAGTAATATAGTCACTTTCTTTATATAACGTGTTTAAAGAGACTTGCTTGTAATCAGATTCTTGTTCAAAGACATCATAAAAGAGTATATTCATATGAAACATATGCGCAAACTCAGCAACTTTTTTACCAATACGACCAAACCCAATAATCCCTAATGTCTTACCAAATAACTCACTCCCTACAAGCTGTTTTTTCTCCCAAGCCATTTGTTTCATTGAACTATCTGCATATGCAATATTTCTAGATAAGGCGAGCATAAATGATAACGTGAGTTCAGCAACCACTTGAGTGGATGCTTTAGGTGTGTTACTGACGACGATGCCATGGCTTTGAGCATACGTGACATCAATATTATCTAGTCCTACGCCAGCTCTAATAATGAGTTTTAATTGATTGGTTGCTTTTGCTGCATCAATGACTTCTTTTGTAATGAGTGTTTTTGACCTTACAACAACAATATCCACAGTTTTGATAATGTCTAGTAATGCCTTTTGATCATGATGTTTATTAATGACTGTATGAGACGTTTCGAGTTTCTTTATGATGGTTTCATCTAGTCCATCATTAAGTAATATTACAGCCATAATGATTCAATCTCCTTTAAATATGTTTCTAATTCTTCAAGTGTTCGGTCACCCATGTGTGCAATTCTAAATGCTTTGTCTTTATATGCACCATATCCAGGTGCAAATAAATAACCTCTTTCAAAAAGTCTTTCATTAATCATCTTTAAATCGAGTGATTTTGTATTCCAAACAGTCGTGACTGTTTGAGATTCATAGCCTTTTAATGCGAATAATTTAAAATGTTTTTTCAC
>JBMTKL010000118.1:0-2250 GCA_049439405.1 Acholeplasmataceae bacterium
AAATAAAAAAGGCGATATCGCCTTTTTTATTTTACTAACTTATGCATACGTTTTTTAATATCACGATAAAGTTGAGATGGTAATAATAACAAATAGATGACAATCATCACGTAAATTTTTATGATGTGTAATAATGGAATACTTATAGAATTTAAAATAATAAATTAAAGTGCATGCACTGTGATCACACAGTGGCTAATGATCGTTTTTCTCTTTGTTAAGACATATCAGACAAAAGGTGATAAATTTAACACTAAACTTCCTACGGCATCTAATGAAAAATCATAAGTTCATGACATATTTTAATACACTAATGAGTGGAACAAATGACAGTAACTATCTCGTGATCGTACCTACTTATTGCAGCAGTGTGAGCATGAGTAAAATCATTGGTAAACCACTTGTTAAAAAGTGTTTGTTAAGAACATTATGAACGTACATATCATGATGAATACAGTATTTAAATTAAATATTGAATCTTTTTGTTATAAAATCCCGTCGATATACTCTTTTATTTTTGTAAATCCTAACTTAGTCGTATTAGATACTGGATAAATTGAATGATTTAATGTCGTTTCAATCGTCTTTTGTTGTTTGTATCTTTTGGTTTTTGAGATTTTATCTACTTTTGTAGCAATGACCACCACAGGTAATTTGTATTGTTTTAATTGTTCCCAAACATCTAAGTCATCTTTTGTAGGTCCGACCTTAAAATCAATAAGTAAGCATATCGTTTTTAATGATTGTTGGTTTAGTAAAATGTCATTAAGCATAAAATAAAATTCATCTTGATGACTTTTTGAACGTTTTGCATATCCATACCCAGGTGCATCAATGATATAAAATTCTTGATCAACGATATAATAATTTAACGCAATGGTCTTACCTGGTGTCGATGATGTTCTTGCAAGATTTTTACGATTAAGGAGTGCATTAATAAATGATGACTTCCCAACATTTGACCTTCCAAGCATAAACATCGATGGTTTATCATCGAGTGTTTTTTCATATCCGGGTTTTGAAATGACATATTCTGATTGATGAAACATAGTTTTAACCTCAACTTATTGTATCACAAGATGACAAGAAAAAAAGCATTCATTGAATGCTTTTTCATTTATTTAATCGCAAGTTTTAAGACATCACTCACGTGTCCAACTGGAATAATCGTGAGTGTTTCTTTTACTTCTTTTGGAATGTCATCGACATCTTTTTCATTATCTTTAGGAATTAAAATGGTTTTTAATCCACTACGGTGTGCTGCGATTGATTTTTCTTTTAATCCACCTATTGGCAAGACATGACCACGCAATGTGATTTCACCTGTCATCCCGACTTCATTTTTAACAAACTTTTTAGACAGTGCTGAATAAATCGCTGTCGCGATGGTAATCCCTGCAGATGGACCATCTTTAGGAACCGCACCTTCTGGGACGTGGATGTGAAAATCATTGGTGTCAAAAATAGAGGGATCTAAAGCATATGCTTCAGCATTCGCTTTGATAAATGAGAGGGCTGTCATTGCTGACTCTTTCATCACATCACCAAGTTTACCGGTTAATACCAGTTTACCTGATCCTTTATAATATGTGACTTCTACAGAGAGTGTATCTCCACCAAAGGCAGTATAAGCAAGTCCAGTAACAACACCGACTTGATCTTTTTTGTCAGCTAAATTGTGGCTAAAACGTTTTTTTCCAATATAACTTTCGATATTGTCTAACGTGATGTGAATTTTTGGTTCACGTTCAATCAAAATATTTTTGATGGCTTTTCTAATGAGTGCACCGATATAACGGTTAAGCTCACGAACTCCTGCTTCTCTTGTATAGTGTTGAATGATGAAATAAATAACGGCATCATCTAACATAAACATATCAGCTTTTAAGCCATGCGCTTTAAGTTGTTTACCAATTAAGTGTCTTTTGGCAATTTCGAATTTCTCAAGCTCTGTATAACTTGATAGTTCTACAATTTCCATACGGTCTCTAAGTGGTGCCGGGACGTTTTCTAAATAATTTGCTGTCGTAATAAATAAGACTTGTGATAAATCATATGGTTCTTCTAAGTAGTGATCAGAAAACTTAGCATTTTGTTCTGGATCTAATACTTCTAACATCGCAGATGCTGGATCACCTTTGTAGTCAGATGCCATTTTATCAATTTCATCCAATAAGAAGACTGGGTTAACTGTTTTGGCTTCTTTCATTCCTTTAATGATACGTCCTGCCATTGCGCCAACATAAGTTC
>JBMTKL010000119.1:0-2238 GCA_049439405.1 Acholeplasmataceae bacterium
GTGTATATGATGAACTGATTGAAGAGGGATTCTCTGAAGATGAAGTTGAGCACGTTGTAGAATTAAGCGATCCCGATTTAATCTTTCATTCAAATTCAACATATCCGTGTCCAATTGAAGATTTAAACCTTGAATATATCAATTGGTTAAAAGCAAAATATCCTAAACGTGAAATTGGGTATTCGGGCCATGAATTTGGTTTAGTACCTACATTTGTTGCAGCAACACAAGGTGTTACATGGATTGAGCGACATATTACTTTAGATAGAACTATGTGGGGATCAGATCACATGTCATCTGTTGAACCCGCAGGTTTAATTAAACTTGTAAAAGGTCTTAATGATATTGCTAAATGTTTTGGTCACCCCGGCCCAAGAAAAGTAACTGAAGGTGAATACGCAAAAAGAAAAAGTCTTAGAGGATGATAATATACGTTGATATTGATAATACCATTTGTACAACTATTGGATCCGATTATGAAAATGCACAAGCAAGATTAAAGGAAATTTCCAAAATTAATGCTTTATATGATGCTGGTCATACTATCATTTATTATACAGCCCGAGGAACCATAACACATAAATGTTGGAGATCACTTACAGAAAAACAACTTATGTCATGGGGTGCAAAATATAATGATCTTAAATTCGGTAAACCTGCATATGATCTTCTTATTGATGATAAAGCAATAAACAGCATTGGAGATTTAGATAATGAATATCAAATCAGTGATTTTAGCTAGAGGCGGAAGTAAAGGGATTCCACAAAAAAACATTATTCCCATTCATGGTATACCTTTATTACACTATACAGCACTTGCTTCAATTCATTCAAACGTTTCAGAAACTTGGATAAGTACCAATTGCGATGATATTAAAAAAACTGCGCAAAGCATTGGATGTAACATAATTGATCGACCAAAAAAATTATGTACAGATGAATCAAAAAGTGATGAAGCACTTATCCATTTTGCAAAAAATGTTGATTTTGATATTCTTGTGTTTATACAACCAACTTCACCTTTAATTAAGCCCGACGACATCAATGAAGGAATAAAGCTTCTTATAGAAAATGAATATGATTCTATCTTTAGTGCGTATAAAGAACATTGGATTCCTCGTTGGACTTTAAAAGGCATTCCGCATAATTGGGATGTTACAAACAGACCAATGAGACAAGATGTTGATGAGCTCTTTGTTGAGAATGGCGCAATTTATATAACAACGCGTGATCAATTATTAAACAGTAAACTTCGCTATGGTGGAAAAATTGGTATTCTTGAAATGCCAATTAATCGTAGCTTTCAAATTGATTCATTTGAAGATCTTCGCCTAATTGAACAGCTTTTATCATGAAAAACTCTATAGCAATATTATGTAGGGGACAATCATTAAATTTGATTAAACACCATTTAGATGAAGTAGATGAAGTAATCACAGTAAACAATTTTATGAGTGAATCTCAAAATACGTCTATTGATAAAATTTTACAAATAAAAAATGTTTCGAGTATTTGTTGTCGAATGAAAGGTGCTGTTGCAACAAAGAAATGGTATAATCAATATGATGTTAAAAAAATCATATTAAACGTATTTTCAAATGAGTATCATAAACATCCAACAAAAGCAAAACAAATTTTAGATCGCGATAACATATCATCTTCACCATTACCAGATGTAATGAAAATGTGGACTAACGAAACCGGAGGTTTTCCAACGACCGGTGTTCTTGCAATTGTATACGCAACCACTGCCCTCAAAAAGAAAAACATATATGTTGCAGGCATGGATTTTTATGAAACTGATTATTTTAATGGTTCTCCTCCAAGTAAAGGTGGATTAAAAAAATCTAAAATAATGAAATCGTATTTATTAGATTTTATGAAACAGTTTCCAAATACTCATTTTACATTTATTACAAAATCAAGCTTTAGTTCTTCTCTTAAAAATGTGACAATATGTAATGATTGATTCAATTAAAAATATTCGTGCAAAAAGAAAATATGATTCAGCCATTTTTCTTGGATGTGGTCCATCTATAAATGACCTCGATCAATCCTTTTTGGTGGGAAAAGATATTTGGGCAAACAATAATTTTATTATTCACCCTAACATTGTTCCTGATTTTTATCACTTAGAATTGAAGGAACATCGTAATGGTCCAACTGTCCGGTCACTGATAAACAAAAAGAAAGAACAATATAAACAAACAAACTGGATTTTGAATGCTCAAAGAAAAT
>JBMTKL010000120.1:0-2191 GCA_049439405.1 Acholeplasmataceae bacterium
ATCAATTCCCAATCTGATTGTTGTTCAGGTGCACGATTATATACGTTACCTACTTCCCATCTTTTCATATTAAAACTCCAAAACACCACACAAATAATGATTAACAAACATAGTTGGACCCCAAATATCACATGCACCAGTGTCAACGTATTGTTCGTGGATTGCATTAGCTACCTTATCGATAACATCATCACGGCCAGATTGAGTTATATACCAACCATCCTTTAGTGAAAAATCTGCAAGTTTACTAAGATCATGATTACTTAAATCATGTAAAGGTTTAACGAAATAATCATAAAAATTACATCCATCCATATACTAACTCCTTTAAAATTTATAATAAAAATGTACAAAATTACCGTCAATAAAAATCAAGACTAAACCTAGAAATATTCCACAAAGAATAGCTTCTAAGGGTTTTAAATTTGTTCTAAACATTACACTAACTCCAATTGTAAGTTTTCAATTTTCGAAAATCCGTATGCGTCACAGAAAAAGAATTCACCATCTCTTTCAAAGATGTCACCCATTGAAGTGGATACTCCACGATCGCCGATAACATCAACTTTTGGCATGTCAACTTCGTTCCACATGTTGGTGATTCGATAAGCTTCTTCGAGATCATCAACATACACATGATAGGCCTCAGTGTAGTAGTGAAAATGTTCTGGGTTGAATTTACCAAAAACTGAAGCATCGAGTCTAGCCACATTGGCAGGAACCGCATCATGTCCACCCAAGTTAATCAAATCAATTTCTCTATCTGTTAGTTGAATCTGGTGAATCTTGATCATGTTTTTTAATCCTTATCTCAATTTATGAATGCTATTTTACAGGGCTTCGAATCAAAAGTAAAGTCCTAAGTTATTGATTTTAAAGGAGTTTTTTTTGACTTCTAAGTCATTGATTTTAAAGGATTTTTAAAAGATGAAATAGTGGAATACGTTATATTCCACATTTTCATCATACGGCAATTTTAAACCATTCTGGAATCTGTCTATTTGTCCATTTCATATCAAATTGAGACTGTTTTGTCATATAATATTCTCGATATGATTTTACTGGTTCTCCTGTATGAATACACTGGGGTTGTGCACCCATAGCTATGGCAAATGGGGTCATAGGGCCCCTTTTAAGCCGTTTTGGGGGTGTTTTGAGGATTTCCCCTAGTTGAGTAAAGGATGCATGTTCACGGCCGTAGCGGTACTTATATTCCCTACAGAGGGCCACAAAATGTTCGTAATGCCACATATAATTATCAGTAGATTCACGAGTCCATATACTACACGGATGATTTTCATGGGCGGCTTTATATAAAATATCATTACGATCATCTTTTATAAAGTATTGCCATCTCATAGTTTTACCAGATCCTGAAGGTGCTTTAATTCGATGGCCATCACATACTCGATGTGCGGTACATAGCATTTGAGAAGATTCTAAGGGCTGTTTTACAACATGCTTATCACATTGTGCAACTGCGGCACTATTGGGATTTTCATTTAAAACAAAAACGTTCACGGGCTCTTCCTTATCCATTATAAGTTACCATAAATTCCCAGACTAAGAATTTAAAAAACAAACCTTTAAATCCTTTACTGAGAGCAATTTCAATTGTTGGTATCAATGTTATTAATTGATACTCGTCCCACACATTTACTAATTGATAATTCATATATACTCCTACGTTAAGGTTAATATTATACTACACCTTATATATCTTGTAAAGAGTTTTTTTTTGTATAAAAAAAGGGGTGCCGAAACACCCCTTCCGGTTACATTACTAGTAAGTAACCTAATGCGAACCCAAGGTTCAGACCAATCGAGCAATAAAGAGCCATTTCCTTTTTATAGTCAATGGGTACAAACTCCATAATTCGATATGTTGTTTCTACTTTCTTTTCTTCCTCTTGTGCCATCCCCTGTTGTTCTGGACGGAGTGGGATGACATTATCCATGTCACTCCTCCTCGTCTAACACGATTAAAGCGATGTTTGATTTGTTCAAGTGAACCTCAACCCCGCTTGGTTGAATGAAAGGTATGAATTGACGTTCATCATTCATAATCCAAGGAATAACATCCTTTGGTTTAAGAGTTGTTGTCTCTTCTCCTACCAATCTACCATGTATCGTGTTTCCATTAACAAACGTTACTTTAACACGCATGAGTCTGTACTCCCTATCCTAGTCA
>JBMTKL010000121.1:0-2163 GCA_049439405.1 Acholeplasmataceae bacterium
CTCATTCCAGTTGATATCATTAAGTAATCACTTTTAACACGAGCGCGCGTTGTTAATACATCATTGGTTATTAGCGCAGAAGGAACTTTAGTAATCTGTGTATAATTTGACATAAAATCACATGATTCATTATCCCATACACTTGCAAACCAACCGATTTTTTTATCTTCACAATATTTTGCAATAATGTCATACTCACGTTTTTCAAACTCTATTTTCTTTTTATATTCAAGATATGTCATAGTTCCCCAAGGTGTTTCACGCAATTGTGGTTTTTGTTCCTCAGGGACACATATGTCAGGAGTACGTTTTTGAAACTTAACATAATCGCATCCAGCGATTACTGCAACATCAATTAGATTTTTAGCAATTTCAATATCACCATTATGATTGATGCCAATTTCAGCAATGATTTTTGGTTTATTCATTCAAAAGCCTCATAAAATAATTTGAATAATCTTGTGCAATTCGATTAATTGAAAAAAGATTTCTATTAATACACACCGAATTATTAATACTATTTATAATGGCTTCAGCAATTAGATTATGGTCAATTGATGGAGGAGAATATAAATTTACAGGATTGAGATCATACGTTTTATCAATATCAATCACAGTTCCGCCAGAAGGTTTAACTAATTCATGTGTCCCACCTTCATTACCGCATATAACATGACAGCCTGCACATAATGCTTCAATAACTGAATTTGGACAACAATCTGTCCAGCATAAATGAATACTAGCATTACAAAGTTTAAAATATGATGCTAACTCTAATTGATTAATTCGACCAAGAAAAGTAATATTTTTACATGTTTGGTATTTTTTTATTTTACATCCACTATCACTTATGTCTCCCGCAACATATAACATTGAATCAGAAATATTTGCTTTAAGAAATGCCTCAATCGTATCTTGTAAACGTTTATGTGGTCTCCAACGGGAAGCAGTAATAAAATTATAAGAATGTTTTTTTGGTGCACTGGGAACATCATCATAGAATTTAGGTATTGCACCATTGTATATGATTTCGGTTAATCCTGGATGAACACCAAGATAGCGTTCTGCAATTCTTTGTCCAAAGTTACTTTGATAAATAACTGCATCTGAAACGTCATAACTTTTTTTAATATTAGCATTTTGCTGTTTATAATTAATTGCAGTATTGTGATACACACCATCAAGACGAACAATTTTTTTAGACTTGGTGTGATGTTTAATGTTTACTAAATGAAGTGAAATGTCGTGTTTTTGTGTGTAATCATTTGTCGTTTCAACACCAATATTGTTTAAGGCAGGATATAAACGTTGAAGAAATAAAGCTTTACCAGTTTTTGATAAGCCCTTTTCAATATGTTGATATGGCATATAAACTTTCATTACATAAATAATGTGTTTTTGTGTGTGATTCCCTCTTTTTTTCTAATAGAAGTCACTTCATTAAAAATTTTAATTACATCACTATCATACTGTTTATTAGTTCGACGCATGGCCATCATACTTTTTCCATGAATACGATAATACGCAACAAACTCATCAATTTTTTCAATGTTTATTTTTGCAATGTCACGTAATCGTATCCACATTTCTTTATCTGATTTAGAACGTAATCTTTCTTCATATAAACCATACTTTTCATAACATTCCCGTTTAAGCATCACACCTTGAGCATGTATTTGTGCTTTAGTTTCGCCAAATTTACTATGATTACGTGTGCACTCATAATAAGCAATATCATTCTTAACATCATATGCTCGGCCGTGAACCATCATAACGTTAGGATTTTTTAATAAATGATTTAAACGTATTTCAATAGATTCGGTTGTAAGCATATCATCTGCGTCAAGATGAACAATATACTTACCAGAGCTATGGCGTATACCAGTATTTTTTGCTGATGAATATCCCCTATTTTCAAAATGCTTAAGGAGTATAATTCGTTTATCGATCTTCGCAAATTTTTGCACTTCTTCTTTCGACTTATCTGTTGAACAATCATCTATAAAAATCATTTCAATGTTTTCGTGAGTCTGGAGACGACATGATGCTATACAATCCGATACATATTTTTCATAGTTATATAAAGGTATAATTATACTTACTTTGTCATCCATTGTTCAAAATCCTTTTCCCAATTACCAATGTGACTATAAAAAGTTTTAT
>JBMTKL010000122.1:0-2107 GCA_049439405.1 Acholeplasmataceae bacterium
AATTCCATATATTCTTCTTCATCATATTCTTCATTCATATTTTCACCTTCTCTTCCGAGTTTAGCGTGGAGAGGATTCTTTTGGCTAAGGTTTCTCCAATACCTTCAATTGCTTGCAGTTCAAAAACTGAACATTCACCAATTTCCATAATAGAGCCGAATTGCTTTATTAGTTCTTTTGCTTTTTTTACTGATATTCCTTTAATACTGGTTAATAAATCTAATCTTAAATCGTCTGTTGTTAATCTTTTAAATACTTGTGGTGCTATTGTTTCTCTTGTTTTTGGTTTCATTTTACATACTGCTGTTATTATTGATGCCGCTTCTTCTTCTGTTTTTACCCAAAAGGGTTTTATGTCCGTGTCTAATACTATTCTCCCTAATGCTCCAAGAAACTTATTGTTCAACATTACGCTTCTTGAGGCGACGGGCAATTTACTGCTGGAATGTTCAATTATATTTAGTATGGCCTCGTCGAGCGAGCCGTAGATGATTACCACATTGGTTTGATAATGTCTATCCATATTATCGAGTTGAGTCCATAATCTCTTTGACATCACAGACCCGATGAAATCAATGGTGGATTTTGCTTCAAAACAAACATCATCATAAACATAGTCACCTATCTCAATCCATTTTTTCTCATGTGGAATAAACAGGGCTTTTGCTTTTTTCATTACCAAATCGGATAGTTTGGATTTTTCTCTTGAATCAATTATTAGCACTTGAATACCTCCAACATTTCCCAACACAAAACCCATCACTAATCAGTTTATCACAATGAGGGGTGTTATAATTATTATACACAGTAAATTTAGAATGTTTGATAGTTTCGCTTTTATCCCAATCCAGCCATACTGAATCGGATTCAGCAAAAACTCTTTCTAATTCTTCTACAACTAATTTATGCACTTGCGCTTTATCTGTTTGATTTACTAAATCAGTATAGCCCGATAGTAAATCTCGATACCAAGATACCAAATATGCTCTTGCTAAATGCGTTGGATTTTCTACCATAACGGCATTATACAAACAAGGCAACATTGGCAAATTACCGACGGTTGAAGGCACAGAAACCGAGCCTTTCATAGCCTCAATAGGGGGTGCTTCGGGGAAAATTACCTCTTTTTTCCCGCTTTTTTTGAACGGTAAAAGGCGAGGCTTAAGAGCCATTGATAGTATTTCTTCAATATCTAATCTTAGGTCATCAATCATCAAAGGTATGCAATACCGAGCATTTCCTTTACCATCGGAAGAGGACATATTAACAGTATTAGGAACTCTTCTCAATCTTGTTTTCTGTCCAACTCTTTCATCTAATGAATTTTTCTTACCGACTTTTAAATCCAACAATTGTTTTATTTCTCTAAAAAATGTTTGAACATTTCTCATATTTTTTGTTGTCTTACCAAATAAGAATAAATGAAATCCACGACCTGAAAAAAACAAGGTATGTAAATAATTATTTTCAATAACCATTTCCATCACAACCTTAACATCTCTCCACGCCATATCTAAATTATCTTCATGAGCATCAAAATCTAAAAAGATTCTATCAATGATTACACTATCCTCAACAGGCATAGTTTCGGTGAAATGTTCAAAATCATAAACGGTGGTATATACATTAGTTCGGTTGTTATGAGATTTAACAAATTCAAAATAATCATTCTTTGTTATCATCTTTTTTCTTTTCATTTGCGGAGCGTTTTTTACTTGACTCCCCGCCCATACCATTCTCGGAAACTTCATTGTTATTACCTCCAAAATTAACTGTTGCAGTATTAAGCATCTGCTTAATTACTTCGGCTACATCTGCTTGTATTTGTATTAATCCAATATCTCTAAACATATCTTCATATGTTCTTCCTACCATATTTTCATTTATTCTAATATCTCTAATCAATTCAAATCTTTCTTGAAGAGACAATTCAATATAAATATCATTGGCTAAAGCACCAATAGAATTTGCTAAATCGCTAACTTCAATAAAAGACCATTGTTTAGATAAAACTTTTTTCTTAATTAAATCCTTCATAAATCTTCCAACTCCTTTAGTTTTTCATATGCGCTTAGTCTGCTTTGTTTTAGTGAATTAGCCATTTGCA
>JBMTKL010000123.1:0-2036 GCA_049439405.1 Acholeplasmataceae bacterium
GATTATTATTAAAATGAATATTAAAAATTGGAATCCCTTTTTCTATCGCTTCATCTTTTGAAGAGACACCTATATCAATATACATGGATTCAATGGGTATTGCTTTTAAACGCTGATCTAATGGGATGATATGTGGAGGTTTTGTTCCGGTGACACCTATAATCGTCCCTTTTTCTGTGTGAATGTCCCAGAGTTGTGCAAGCATTACTTGCGAAAACCAGCCACCAATCGTTTGAAATTTTAAAAATCCTTCTTTTGTGATTGAAGAAATGATAAGTCCAATCTCATCCATGTGACTGGCAATCATGATTTTAGGACCTTGTGTCCCTTTGACACCTATGAGTGATCCTAAATTGTCTTCTAAGATTTTATCACTATACGGTTTTATTTCTTCTTTTAAGAATCCTTTGACACGAGATTCGTGACCTGGTATACCTGGTAATTGAGTCAATTTTTTTAAAGTATTCAAAGTATTTCTCCTTTATATAAAAAAATCCCTAGAAAGCGTTAGAACATGATATGTTCAAGTGGGTAACGCTATTGCTGTGCTTTGGGATTCCTCGAAGAGGCATTCACACCCGCACAGTATTCATACCCGTTCAAAAGATTTGGGTTCTAGCGGTACTTTCTAGGTTAATTTCATTATAACACATTATTTTTCTATTTTTGATACTAAGATTCTTACGAAATGACCTTGATGTTCTCTCATTTCGTTAAGAAGCGCTTGAGTTGAAGTTTCAATGAGATGTTTATTATTAACTAAAGGTAAATCTATTTTTACAGTGATATAATCAGAAACATAAATATCTGATAAAATTGTGATTTTATGAGAATTTTCCATTTGATTTGCATCTTCTAATCGATTAAAATACATAATCACACTAATCACAATAACACTTTCATTGGAAATTTCTTTTAAATATTGTGCTAAATGTTTCGCTCTGGCAATAATGTATGCATCTTTGTGAAAAAAATTTTCTTCATAAAGCGTTTTATGACGATCTTGTTGAAATTCATAAGGTATACCCATCATAAACTTAGATTCCATAAATGTCTTAAATTGATCAATTTTTTTCCGATCTTGATAATGAAAATCAGCAAAAACATACATCATTTCATGACCATATGCATATGCTGTAATTAATATTCGATGAAAATTTGCATAAACAATAATCGATTGAAAATGTTTGTGAAACGTATTTAAAGATACTTTTATACGATATGTTGCACTTAAAATATAAGTATCATTATATATTAAAGGTTCAAAAAGAGAATTTGCATAGACAGTGAGTTGCTTTTCATGATCTTTATAAGAAAATGTATCAAAACTTACTCTTTGATAATATTGATACCCTTCATAAATCATTAAACCAACACTAATGACCCCAATGACGATGACAATGATTAATTTTATATATAAAACAATTGATGATAAAATCACAGCGTACATAATAATGGGTATCGTCCCCAATACTAAGATTCTAAATACAGTTGTTAAACCTTTTTTATACGCATAATAAGCCATTAAATACAACCATAACACGATATAGATATTAAAAAAAGCATTCCACTGAAACGCATTTAAATCATTTGCAATCGATGATGCTTGCTGAATAAGTAAAAACGTTGCAACGAAAAGCAAACTGATTGTGACAAATTGTCTAAGTAATAAATACTTTTTATTCTGATATAATTTTTTTGTTTGTTACAAAACGTATGCTTTTTCTTTAGAGACAAAATCTGCAAGTTCAGATTCTAATTTTTCATGTAAGTCGGTATGACCAGACATTAGTCTAGCTCCCATCGGATATGCTGAACCATATTTTTTTGCTGCCTGAGCATCAAAATCTCTAATTTCAGGGTGATTAGCTAATCCTAAATAATCATTTACACTCCAAGTAATTACCTTTTTACCATTGAAACTCATTCTATTACTTATGGGACCTTCTAATTTAGGAAAGGCAAAATAACCCTCGGCAACTTCAGCATACTTGCCTAATGGACCTTTATTAGATATAATTTTATCAAATAAATCG
>JBMTKL010000124.1:0-2023 GCA_049439405.1 Acholeplasmataceae bacterium
GCAAAATTGAATCACATAAAAAACAAGCGATTGAATGTGCCAATCAACTCAGTAATGTAAGAAAAGAAATTGCTAAAGAGATGCAAAAAGAAATGATTCAAGTGATGAAAGCATTAGATCTTGAACATACAAAATTTGACATTCAATTTGAAAAACATGATGGCTTTTTAGATCATGGTTTAGATTTGATTTCGTTTTATATTTCGCTTAATGAAGGTGAACCAATGAAACCACTGCATAAAGTTGCCAGTGGTGGCGAACGTGCACGTTTTATGTTTGCACTCAAAACGACTGCAGCAAAACATCATGGTGTTTCTTTATTAATCTTGGACGAGATAGATACAGGAGTCTCTGGGAAAACGGCTGCTAAAGTTGCTGCACACATGGATCAATTATCAAAAGAATTGCAACTCATCGTGATTACCCATTTACCACAAGTGGCAGCTAAAGCAGATCATCATATTCTCGTTGAAAAAACACTTCAAGATACTAGAATGGTCACTCGAATTAACTATTTAACTGGTGATGATAGAATCAAAGCAATCGCCTATATGCTTTCAGATGAAACGATGAGCCAACATGCGATTGAGCAAGCAAAAGTCATGATAAAAAAATAAAAAAAAGACAAGCTTATGCTTGTCCACTAATGAGCGCTACAATAAATGAAATAATGACGCCTCCGACCATACCTACTAAAAGTAACCATAAGACTATCTTACCCCAAAGCGTCTCATAAGGCATTTTATAGTGTTCTTCAGTTTTAGGTTTGTCAAAAGATTCTTTTTTAACTACTTTTTTTGCCATATATATTCACCTCAAATCAAAAATATTATACACGATTTATCTTGAATTATAAAGGGTAATGATGAAAAACTCTACAAAAGTGATATTTCACATTGATTTAAATGCATTTTACGCAAATTGTCAACTCATTTTAGACCCATACTTAAAAGGCAAACCTTTCGTTGTCGGCGGTAGTGGTGTGACGAGAAGAGGAGTTGTTTTAACTGCGTCTTATGAGGCAAGAAAATATGGTATTCACTCAGGGATGAATGTGCGTGATGCCATGGATTTATATCCTAATCTTAGAGTTGTTCCAGCACATTTCAAATTATATAAAAAGCATTCGGAACTTTTTTTTAAATTCCTTAGTCAATATACACAAAAAATGATGAAGGCATCGATTGATGAAGCGTACTTAGATATGACGCATCATCAAGATCCATTAAACATCGCGAAAGAAATTCAAGATATATTAAATCGTGACTATCATTTACCATGCTCTATTGGTATTGCACCAACACTTTTTCTAGCAAAAATGGCTTCAGATATTAAAAAACCACTAGGTATCACGGTCATGAGAAAAAAAGATATTGTACAAAAATTGTTTCCACTACCAATAAAAAATTTATATGGTTTAGGGAGAAAAACATACCCTAAATTGATCAATATAGGCATTCATACGGTAGGTGAATTCACAAAAAAAGAACATAAGAATCACATATTAAAAGTGTTATCACATGAACATTATGAAAGTTTCATCAAACATATATTTGGAAAAACTTCTAATTATATTAGTGATCAAAAAGATAAGCCTAAATCGATTAGTCAAGAAACAACAATGAATTATGATATGAATGAACCAGACATGATAAAAGAACTGATGCACCCTTTGATTGATCACATGGTTCAAAGATTACATAAACACGCACTCAAAACAAAAACCATGGGCTATAAATATAAAACGCATCATTTTAAATCAAGAAGTAAATCAATCACACTTCAAGAGTCGACCGATGAAGAAAACATCATCAAAGAAACCATCTTGTCTTTATTTGATGAACACTATGATTTAACACCGATTAGGTTAATCGGTGTATTTATCCAAACGCATGAAGATTATACACCATATAACTTATTTACCTATCACATGTTTGAGCAGCATGATTCATCAAGTCTATGATATAATGCACTAGGAGATAAACATGTATAAAACCTACTTAGAGCAACTCAAATTCCAACG
>JBMTKL010000125.1:0-2010 GCA_049439405.1 Acholeplasmataceae bacterium
ATCAGCAGTTTGGCGGTTTTCTATAAAGATGGGAGATCATCATTCCTAAAAACATTATAACACAAGTAAAGAAATGTCATATCATGTATAATAGAGATGAGGGAGGATGTATGAAAAAAACTTTTGGATTTAAACATGTTGATGTGTATTATCATCAATATTACCTGAATGGTCAATGGGAAAAACCAGTACTTTCAACAAAGTCAACATTAGACATAGAAATGTCTGCGACATCTATCCATTATGGTCAACAAGCTTTTGAAGGTATGAAAGCATATCAAACAAAAGATGGTCATATTCAACTTTTTAGACCTTTTGAAAATGCAAAAAGGTTCAGACAATCCTGTCGTTTTATGATGATGCCAGAATTAAGTGACGAGCATTTTATTAAAGCAGTTAAAGATACTGTGTTAGCCAATGTAGAACACATGCCTCCTTATGATTATCATCAAGCATTATACATTAGACCATTTATGATCGGGGTTGGACACAATATTGGATTAAGACCTTCACCATCTTATTATTTTGGAGTCTTGGTGATTCCTGTTGGTGAGTATTTAGAAAGTGAAAAGGCATATCCATTTTTAATTAGTGATAGAGACAGAGTCGCACCAAAAGGAAGTGGACCGTATAAAGTTGGTGGCAATTATGGTGCTGTCATGCGTGTTCAATATGAAGCAAAACAACAAGGATATCAAGATATTCTCTTTTTAGATCCATTGACACATACTAAAATCGATGAAGGTGCGGGTTCAAACTTTTTTGCCATCAAAGGCAATACCTATGTCACACCTAAATCGGATAGCATTTTAAAAAGTATTACGAATGATTCTATCAAGAGTATTGCAAAAGATTTAGGGATGAATGTCATAGAAAGTGATATTCTTCTAGATGAATTACATCACTATGATGAGGCTGGTGCATGTGGGACTGCTGCGATTGTTTCACCAATTGGATCTTTAACCTATCAAGACCACAAGGTTACTTTTGGAGAGACAATAGGGTCAAAAACAAAAATATTACGAGAAACATTACTCGCCATTCAATTTGGTGATGTCAAAGATACTAGAGATTGGATATATGTGATTAAATAATGCATTATAAAAATATCATCAACACGTATCATGCAACGACTGAACAAGAAATCAACGACATCGCACTCATGAAACAATTTATAGATGCTCATGACAATGCGCTGTTACGGTCAAATTTAATTGGACATATCACATCAAGTGTCTTTATTTTAAACGAGCAAAAAGATAAAGTGCTGATGGGTTACCACAATATTTATCAATCTTGGGGTTGGTTTGGTGGACATAATGATGGAGATCCAGATTGCTATCGTGTCGCTTTAAAAGAAGCTGAAGAAGAAACTGGTTTAAATGACTTTACTTTGGGTTGTGAAGGGGCGATTGGAATGGATGTCATACTTGTCCATAATCATATTAAACACGGTGTGTTTGTTCCAGATCATCTACATTTAAATATCACTTATGGATTATTTGCCAAAGAAACGGATGAAGTCAGTCATAATGAACGTGAACATAGTGGTATTGCTTGGTTTCCCATAGATACTTTTTTAAATCATGTGAAAGAGGAACGCATGAAACCGATATACACAAAATTACTAAATAGGATGCTTACATGTGCGGTAGAGTAACATTACATGATGTGGATCAAATGCGTGACTTTTTAAAACAGCACTATCAAATTGAGCATGATGTATTTCCAGATTTACCTAGATATAATATTGCACCTAAACAACAACTTTGGTCTATAATTTACGATGGTAAATCATATCGAGTTGGTCAAATTTCTTGGGGACTTATGATTCCGGGTAAAGGTCAGCAATATTTTAATATTAATGCAAAAAAAGAATCTTTAAAGACATATCAATATTTTAAGAACTTACATCAAAAAAAACGTGCATTAATTATTGTTAACGGTTATTACGAATGGCAAGATCAGGGAGATTATAAACAACCTTATTACATATATCATGAACATGAT